>WGCX01000038.1 GCA_015493575.1 Desulfobacteraceae bacterium
GAATTAATAGCTGAGAGGCATTTCTTTTTCTCCTTTGTTTATCACTGGACTGTTTCCTTTAATACAGATAAAATTCTGACATGAAAAAAGAAGAGAAAACCACGATATATCAAACTCGCATGATAAGCTCTTTAAAGAGACATTAAGGATCGAAACTTTTATAAGTTGAACGAGATTGCTTGTCTTCTTTCCCCATCTACTTCGTTGCATCAAAGGCAAAAATACGTTTAGTATGCAACCTTTAATGCGCCTTGTACATGGGGTAGGAATTCTGCGTTATTTCTGTTCAACTTATTTCATCTCCGATCCTACGTAAAAATAATATCCGGGAATATGTAAAAAAACGAAAAATAAGCGGTTCGATTAAAAGCTTGTCAGGACAAGCTTGTCGGGATACATTCACAAGCATTAAGAAAACTTACCGAAAATTAGGGATCTCTTTCTATTGTGTGTTATGCGGCGTTGACTTCTACACGCGCAAACTCACAATGAGGTTCTGGAATTATTTCTCTCTCTTCCTTTAATCCTTCAATATGGAATTCTATAGCCTCTTTGATAAGATTAAGAGTCTCTTCTTTTGATTCCCCTGCGGCTATACACCCCGGAAGATCGGGAACGAAAGCACCATAGCTATATTCGCCTTTTTCAAGAACTACCGTGTATTCCACTGTTTTTACCTCGCTATTTTAGACCTGCCTGTTTCACAGCATTGTTCAATGTTCCTGGCGGTATATCAACATTTAGGTTTCCAGAGACCGTCACAGTGCCTGGCTTTGTTGAATGTTTGAACTGCCTGTGACTCCCGCGCATTCTTGACTGAATCCACCCATCCGCTTCAATTAGTTTTATGAGTTCTTTGACTTTCAATATCCGCTCCAGTTCAGACACGTACTATCCCGCATAACGTATAATATTGAATAATACTGGAAATTAGAAGCTTAATTCAAGCCTGAAATATTGTTTACTTCATACAAAGTCTAAATATTAACATTATTGATATTTTAAACATTTGTTGTTTTATCAGAACCCCGAGTGTTTATTTTCTAAAAGCTCAGAATGCTTTTTTATTTTATAGAATCGGAAAAACCCCTTGTCAATAAGTTTAAAATTTTATTTCTGGAGCTTTAGCTGGAAAGAGGGATTTAATTTTGAGCCATTCCCAGGGATTTTTTCTAAACCGATTTCAAGTATGAAATTTCATCATTTTGTTACAACTGATCTGTTTTTATACCCATTTTTATAGCCTGTTCTGCTGTTTGAGCGCTCCCAATGCCCTGCTTTGAGTACTGAAGGTCTCCCAATCTTCATTGCCCAATTGATAAGAATGGATAAGAATGTAAACGGCATCTCCAAGGCCTTCCAAACCATTGCTATCAGATCTTATGAAAATAAAGATGGTAGAAGTTCAACTCATCTGATTGCTACCCATACTTATTGAGAAGTTACATAAACTCCTGCAAAGTACTTTGAATTATTAGAGTTTTATTTTTCGTTGTGAGGCCGTTTAATAGTCACCAGATCGGCCTCATGGCAGTTATATTAGATCTTTCCAGATAGTCTTCAACAATAATTTCCAGACGTTCAATTAAATACAGAGGCAGTGAAATTAATGAATAGTACACATTACTGCGTTTTTTACCAATATTAATGATTGTGTCTATCTGATGAACAGATGGTAAAGACAAATCAAATCGAACGGCAAACGGTGCTTTTTTTTGACCCATAAACTGGTGTAAAGATTTTAATTTTCCTGTGGCGCCGGATTTCACCTCTATGGGAATTATGTTGCCTGCAATGCCGATAACATAATCTAATTCAGCATTGGATGAACGGCCCTCACGCAGCCAATATATCAAATCCCTGTTTGGGGAATCTGCAAGCAGATGCTGCAAATGCTGACCGATAAACTGTTCAGCAATGGCACCTTCATTGATCAGTTTTATATCATCCATTTGTGAGACAGTGCGCCAGTTCAGGCCGCAAACAGCGTTCATTAAACCAACATCGAGAAAAAGAGTTTTATAAACTTTTTCAACAAGGTCAGCCTGCAGAGGAAGGCCTGTGCAATGGCTATGTGTCACCTTTCCGATAATCCGAGCCATGGCCAGCAGATCCAGATCTTTTTTTAATGTGCCGCTTTGGTCCCGGGAAGAAATATTGCTGTATTTAATTTTTTTCCCAACATTTCTGGCAACAAAATTAAATACATTCCGCATTCGGTACAAATTTCTTGATCCTGCATACTTTGAAAAATCCTCCTGATAGGTTTCAATAATGGAATTATGGACCTTGCTCACATTTTTATAACTTTGGCTGTCTGCAAAAACAGACACAGCTTCGGGCATTCCCCCGATATAATAATAGGAACGTAAAAGACTTGATAATCGATTGTGTACAAGTTCATTAATTTTTTGATCCGGTGTATAGTTCCTGATAAAGGTACTCAGCTTCTCTTCGCCCACAGCGCCTAAAAATTCTGTAAAAGTCATGGGCCCCATGTGCAAATATTGTATTCTTCCTACTGGCATGGAAAAGGAATGATCACTTAAGACAAACTCAAGCAGGGAGCCTGCGCATATAACAGGAAATTCCGGGTTGTCCTCATAAAAGTAACGCAATGCAGGAATCGCCTCTGGAACAGCCTGGATTTCATCTAAGAAAAGAAGTGATTTTTTATTGGCCTGTCCCATATCTGGTAAAAATTCTATATGCTGAATTATTTCAGTTGGATTTTTACCTGAAAATATCGACGACAGTTCAGGATGCCGCTCTAAATTAACATTGAGCAAAGTTATTTTATTTTCTTTGGCAAACAATTCAACCAGAGTCGATTTCCCTACCTGACGGGCACCACGAATTATAAGTGGTTTACGGCTGTTACCATTCAACCAATCATAAAGAAATTGTAATTGCTCCCGCTTCATTTTTAAACCATCCTTTTTTTTATAACCGCCATGAGGCGGATCTAAACTGCGTTAAAGCACCTCTCAACGAACATAGAAAGAGCATTTGTTACTTTATTAAAAATACGCTCTTTCTTATAAAACGGCCAAGATTTGAGAGTATATACAATTATATACCATACAGCATTTTTTTTGGCAATCGTAATTATTATTTTAAGGGCGTTTTTTCATACTATCATTATGATTTTATGGGTTAAAAGAAAAATAAGACTGATAAATACGCTATGGGGTTAATTCCACCGTCATAAGAATTGAGATCGTGCACACTGTGTGAATTTTTATTTTCTTCAATGATATTTTGGCATCTTTCAAAAGAACTTTACACTTTCAAAAAAAGCATATCTGATTTTCAAGGTGATTCACCCCATACATTACTAAACAAAAACAATTTTTCTCCGTTGTTTATCACTTGACTGTTTCCTTTGCGCTTGACTGTTTCTTTTAATACATATAAAATCCCGGGTATTCTTCATAATACTTTAAACAAGGTCATAGCTTTAATAAAAATTTTAATGACATTAAGATGCTTAAAAAAATAAATTACGTATCGGTTCACGGAGGCCACAGTGGTGAATTTGTGGCCCACGCTGAAGACAAGCTTGAAAATATAGTCAAAGCATATATTGAAGCAGGATTTCAGTGGGTGGGGATAACGGAGCATGTCCCGCCTGAAAAAGATGAATTCATGACACCCGATGACGTTGAAGCAGGTTTTAATTCAACTATACTTAAAAACACCTTTGCAAAATATATTGTTGAATGTAAAAGACTGAAAAAAAAATACAGCAGTAAAATTATAATCTTTACAGGATTTGAAACGGAAAACTGGTCAGGATACAAAAAATTCATACCTGATCTGATAAAAGAATTTAAGCCTGACTATATAGTAGGTTCACTGCATCAGGTCTCTGATCTGCAGTTTGATTATTCAAGGGATAATTATGAAAAGGCCGCTGATATACTTGGCGGATATGATAATCTGTATTGTAAATACTTTGATGAGCAGTATAAAATGATCCTCGATCTTAAGCCTGCTGTTGTGGGACATTTTGACCTTATAAGAATATTTGACGCTGATTACAAAACAAGAATCCAAAAGAAAAAAATATGGAACAGGATCACAAGAAATCTCGAATTGATCAGACAATTTGATCTTATAATGGATTTTAATCTAAGGGCTCTTTATAAAGGTGCGGACGAACCTTACATATCAGCAGTTATTTTAAAAAAAGCAAAACAACTTGGAATTAAAGTTGTACCGGGAGATGATTCCCATGGAGTTAAAAATATAGGAATCAATATGGAACAGGGCATAAACATACTTAAAAATTATGGATTTGACACAGAATGGCCAAAACCTGTATTATACGATTATTGATAATTATGGAAATAAATCTGCTTATAAACAGCTTGCCTGTGTTGTGATCTGAAGTAAATCTTTATGCCACTACCCTGGATGTTATTTATTCTTTTTTGTACAGGAAAAACATATGAGAGCAGTTTTGCAGAAGGTTTCAAAAGCAAATGTAACCATAGGAGATGAAATAACAGGAACCGTAAAAACCGGTATTGTTGTACTTCTCGGAATAGGAAAACAGGATTATGAATCCGATGCAGATTATCTTGTTAGAAAAATAGTCAATTTAAGAATATTTGAAGATGAAAATCAAAAAATGAATTTATCTCTTTCTGATGTTCAGGGAGAGCTTCTTGTGGTATCCCAGTTCACCCTTTTTGCCGACTGCAGAAAGGGCAACAGGCCATCTTTCATTGATGCTGCACCTCCTGAAAAAGCTGAAAAGCTCTATAAGTATTTTATAGATAAAGCACGGAAAAAAGGTGTTGCCGTTAAAACGGGCAGATTCAAAACAATGATGAAAGTATCCCTTGTCAACGAGGGACCGGTAACTATAATTTTAGATACAAAAAACTAAAGCTGGCAATGACCCAACCCATGTGTCTGCCTCAATTTCCTGTTGTTTATTGTAGAAATTCAGGGTAAGGCATAAAAGCTGGCAATGACCGCAGTCCATTCGCCTATCTCACTGAAACACAGATTCAGATGCGAAAAACATGAAACTTGAAAATATTACTGTAATTCTTGTACAGCCCCAGGGGCCTGTTAATGTAGGTTCCGTATGCAGGGCAATGATGAATTTTGGTCTTTCCGATTTAAGGCTTGTAAATCCATGCCAAAATTTTACAAAAATTCCCGATGCAAGGAAAATGGCCCTTGGAGCTGTTTGTCTGCTTGAAAATGCACCTTGTTTTAAA
>WGCX01000039.1 GCA_015493575.1 Desulfobacteraceae bacterium
AACATTAAAGATTTAAGAGGGTCAGGCTTTCCTTATTGTCATTATCTCAACTTTTGAGGTTAACATATATTTATAGTTTGATAACAACGAATAAGAAAAGCCTGACCCCCTTTTTGGAAAAATTTCAATTAAAAAACTTGATAATCGAGTTTAAGAATAAGAGTTTCATTTTTTGTTAAGAGGCAAATCTGGGGCAATCCAGCTCTGCCTCTTGGCAGTTATTCAAATCATGCCTGTTTTTTTGTCTGATTGAACAAAAGGATCGGCTCCTCATGCTTCATCACAACATCCTCTTCAATAACACACTCACTTACATTTTCAATTGAAGGAATTTCATACATGATCTCAAGCATAGTCTCTTCCATGATAGCCCTTAAACCCCTTGCACCGGATTTACGCTTCACAGCTTCCTTTGCCATTGCAGTAAGAGCTTCATCAGTAAATTTTAGTTTTATACCCTCAAAATCAAATAAACGCTTATACTGTTTAACAAGGGCATTTTTGGGCTCTGTTAAAATTCTTATAAGGGAAGATTCATTTAATTCACTTAAAGATGTTACAATGGGAAGTCTTCCTAAAAATTCCGGAATCAGACCGAATTTTATGAGATCCTCTGGCTTAAGCTGTTCAAGAAGCTCGCCTATGGTTTTATCACGCCTGCTTGAAACCTTTGCGCCAAATCCCATTGTATTACTGCTGATTCTCCTCTGGACGACCTTTTCAAGACCTGTAAATGTTCCGCCGCAAATAAAAAGGATATTTGAAGTATCCACCTTTACAAAATCCTGCTGGGGATGCTTTCTCCCGCCCTTTGGCGGTATGCTTGCAGTGGTTCCCTCAATGATCTTTAAAAGGGCCTGCTGCACTCCCTCCCCTGAAACATCACGGGTGATGGAGGGATTGTCACCCCGCTGGGATATTTTATCAATCTCATCTATGTAGATAATACCCCGCTGGGCTTTTTCAATATCATAGTCAGCGTTCTGGACAAGGGAAAGAATTATGTTTTCAACATCTTCACCCACGTAACCAGCCTCGGTAAGTGTTGTTGCATCTGCAAGTGCAAAGGGAACATCAAGGAATCTGGCCAGTGTCTGGGCAAGTAATGTTTTCCCGCAACCGGTGGGACCTATGAGCAGAATATTACTCTTCTGAATTTCCACATCATCTTTTTTTGTCTCGGCATCAAGACGTTTATAATGATTATAAACAGCAACGGACAGGACTTTTTTTGCCCTGTCCTGCTCAATGACGTAGGAATCCAGAACTTCCTTTATCTCTTTTGGAACAAGAGAACTCTGTATATCTGTCTCATTTTCGAGTTTATCTTTTTCCTCATCTTCAATAATTTCTTCACAAAGGGCCACGCATTCATTGCATATATATACACTTGGCCCTGCAATGAGTTTTTTTACTTCCTTCTGGGTTTTTCCGCAGAATGAACAGAAGAGCTGATCCTTGTCATCGTTGTTTGAACTCATATTAATCTTCCTCTGTGCTTTTGACCTTTTCAACATCTTTCCTGTCAGTTACCACGTGATCAATAAGCCCGTAATCCATGGCTTCTGTTGCTGACATGAAAAAATCGCGGTCAGTATCATCGGCAATTTTTTCAAGTTTCTGGCCTGTATGAAAGGCCAGAATCTGATTTAAAGAATCCTTCATCCTTAAAATTTCCGTTGCCTGTATTTTAATATCCGAGGCCTGGCCCTGGGCACCGCCAAGTGGCTGGTGAATCATAATTCTGGAATTGGGAAGGGAAAAACGTTTTCCCTTTGCCCCCACACTTAAAAGAAGTGCACCCATGCTTGCAGCCTGGCCAATACATACCGTAGAAACATCCGGTTTAATATACTGCATTGTATCGTATACGGCAAGGCCTGATGTAACAACACCACCCGGTGAATTTATATAAAAATTAATGTCCTTTTCAGGATCTTCCGATTCAAGAAAAAGAAGCTGTGCAACGATAAGATTGGCAATTTCATCATTCATGGCAGATCCTAAAAAAATTATTCTGTCCTTTAAAAGCCGGGAATAAATATCATATGCACGCTCTCCCCTGTTGCTCTGTTCAACAACCATTGGAATTAGAGGCACTATTATCTCCTTATTTTTTTAATTTTTTGTTTTTAATTCGGATGCCTCAGGTTCAGTCTCGGATGGTTCCGGTTCAGTCTCAGACACCTCAGCTGCAGTTTCAGGTTCAACCTCAGTTATATTTCCACTGTCCATTATCATTTTCAAAACTTTTTTCTCAAGCTGCACCTGCTTGTAAAACCCGAACTGCTGCTCATTAGCCTTGAACATGCCTTTGATGGCATCGGCTGTGGCACCCATGTTAAGTGCAGTTTCTTCAAAGGATTTTTCCAGTTCATCTTCAGTTAATTCAAGATTTTCCTGGTCAACAATTTTTTCAAGGATTAAATGACGTTTTGCCTGTTTCTCGGCAACATCACGATATTGATTTTTTAAAAAATCAGGGCTTAAGCCGGCATCCTCAAGTGAAATATTGTTCTGTGCATATGCCTGCTCAGCTTCAGCAACAATACCGTTCAGTTCAGACTCAACAAGGGCTTCGGGAACCTCAAACTTATATTTTTCCGTAAAAAATTCAAAAATCTGTTCATCCATTTCCTGCTGAATTCTTCTTTCATAACCCTGGTTGAGATTTGTACGGATTTTATCTTTAAGATCCTCAAGATCCTTAATATTTCCAAGATCTTTGGCAAGATTATCATCAACAGGAGGCAGGATCTCCTCCTGAATTTCCTTTAAAACCACTTTATATGTGATGGTTTTACCGGCAAGTTCCTTATTTGGCGCATCATCCGCATAAACGACCTCAATTTCCAGTTCCTGCTCGGGAATCGCTCCAATGAGTTTTTCGGTAAATTCCTTCGGCATGGTATCACTGCCCATGGCCATGACATAATTTTCAATTTTTGGTGTTTTATCAAAGGGTTTGCCGTCAACAAATCCCTGGTAATCGATAAGGACAAAATCATCTTCTTTAACCGGGCGTTCCTCTGTCACCGTCTCTTCTTTAGCCATGCTTTTTCTTATCATCTGAATCTGAGCTTCAACCTCATCTTCATTGATTTTATGTATGGTTTTTTTGATATCAATACCCTTGTATTCAATATCTTCAATTTCAGGTTTCACTTCAATGACGATATCAAAAATATAAGACTTTTCAGGGTCAAGTTCAGGGGGATCAACCTTTGGGCCGCCAACGATTTTAAGATCATTATCTTCTAAAACCTTAGAAAATGACTCCTGAATCAAACGTGGTACGATATCTGCGTGAACATCTTTTTTAAATTTAGCCTCCAACACTTTACGGGGGGCTTTACCTTTTCTGAAGCCTTTTATAACAGCTGTTTTCTTAAGCTCATTATAGGCTTTATCCAGTTCCTTTTTCACATCCTCATGGGGAATCTCAACATGAATATTTTTCTTTACGCTGCTCTTGTCCTCAATATTTACCTGCATCATTTTCCTTCCTGTACAAAAAACTTTTTAGAAATAATCTTTCTTTTCCACATACAAAAAGTTATTACTCCCTAAAGCTTTTTGTAAAATAATAAATAAAATAAATAGGTTGCCGTTAATTTGTCATCTGCATAAAATTTGCATAATTTGTCATTTTACAACCCTGAAAAACCAAACCTGTCATGCTTTAAATAAAGTGTAATAAGTTAATCTTTAAATGTGCAGGTGTCAAGAAAATTGAAAAAAATCATACAAACAACCATAATATAAATTGTGGCCAGTGCTTCATATTCTTTCTATTTGAAACAGTAACAGCCTGACGAATGCTATTCGTGAAGGTCAAAATGGGCGAAGACAAAAGTGCTGGTAAGAATATCTATAAAAAATATGGTTATAACTGCCGCTCAATTTTCCATATATCACGTGCATATTCCATAATGGTTCTGTCACTTGAAAACCAGCCGGTACGGGCTGTGTTAAGGATGGCTTTTGCATTCCATTCATCTTTTTTCATATAATCCTCTCCGATTTTTGCCTGGGTTTCAACATATGAGTTAAAATCAGCCATGTGGAAATAATAATCCCCCTTATTAACAAGATTTTCATACAATGGATGAAAAATTCCCGGTTCTTTTTTACAGAACAGATCAGAATTCAATGCATCCATGACACGCTTGAGATTAGAATTTTTATCTATATAATCATGGGGATTATAGTTGTTTCTCATGACTTCTATATCTTTTACTTCAAGCCCGAATATGTAAATATTTTCCCGGCCTACCCTGTCAGCGATTTCGATATTGGCACCATCAAGGGTTCCAATGGTAAGAGCTCCGTTCATTGCAAATTTCATATTACCCGTTCCGGATGCCTCCATACCCGCCGTTGAAATCTGTTCACTGACGTTTGCCGCAGGAATGATTTTTTCGGCAAGGGAAACCCTGTAATCGGGAATAAATGCAACTTTAAGCCATTTATTAACAACAGGGTCATTGTTGATAATTTCTGCGATTCCGTGAATTAAGCGTATTATAAGCTTTGCTGCAAAATATCCCGGGGCAGCTTTACCTGCAAATATAAATGTTCTCGGACAGGACGGTTCAATTCCATCCTCTTTTATAAGAAAATAAGTATGGATAATATTCATAACATTCAAAAGCTGACGTTTGTACTCATGGATACGTTTTGCATGGATATCAAAAATGGATTCAGGATCAACATCAACATAGGAGGCTTTTTTTATCACCTTTGCAAGACGTATTTTATTTTCCCTCTTAATCATGGAAAATTTTATGAGAAACTCCTTATCCCGGCAAAAAGGTTCAATGGCTTTTATCTCTTCAAGATCGGCAATCCATTTATCACCAATGGCATCGCATATAAGCTCTGCAAGACGTGGATTGGCCGAAACGATCCATCTTCTCGGAGTTACGCCGTTGGTCTTGTTGTTGAATTTTTCGGGCCAGAGCTCATAAAAATCCGGCACAAGCTTTGTTTTTACAAGTTCGGAATGAATCTGCGCAACTCCATTGATCGAATGGCTTCCAATGATTGCAAGATTGGCCATTCTCACCTGTTTTACATCTCCTTCCTCAACAATTGACATCCTTGCAATTTTATCTTTGTCATTAGGATATTTTAGTTCAAGGGTTTTAAGGAAACGGCTGTTTATTTCATATATGATCTGAAGATGCCTCGGCACAACCTTTTCAACAATGGAAAGAGGCCATTTTTCAAGAGCTTCCGGCATTAAAGTGTGATTTGTATAACCAAGGGTTTTTGTTGTAATATCCCATGCCTTATCCCATTCAAGGCCATGCTCGTCAATTAAGGCGCGCATGAGTTCCGCCACGGTGAGGGATGGATGTGTATCGTTGAGCTGTATGGCAACCTTTTTATGGAACAGGTCAAAATTATCATGGGAATTAAGATATATTCTTATGATATCGTGCACTGAGCAGGCAACAAGGAAATATTCCTGGACAAGGCGCAGTTCTTTGCCAGCCTCCTTTGAATCGGATGGATAGAGAATTTTTGATATACTTTCAGATTCGATCTTGTCCCTTACAGCCCTGAAATAATCACCATCATTAAAGATCTGCATATCAAAATTTTCAGAAGCCCATGCGGAAAAAAGCCGCAGGCAGTTGGCTGTCCTGCCCCCGTAGCCTGCAATGGGAATATCATGGGATCTTCCCACTATAAGCTTCCAGTCT
The DNA here is from genome assembly GCA_015493575.1 of Desulfobacteraceae bacterium. Taxonomy (GTDB): domain Bacteria; phylum Desulfobacterota; class Desulfobacteria; order Desulfobacterales; family Desulfobacteraceae; genus WGCX01. Next base: position 5,712 of record WGCX01000039.1, read on the forward strand.
GTCCACATGGGATTGTAGTCACCGTTTAAATCCTTTGTATCCTCAATCCTGCCGTAAACAGGTATCATACATTTTTCCCCTGACCGTCCGATAAGCCATGGAGATGACCTGTTTGGCCAGAAATCAGGATCTTCGCGCTGATATCCGCCTATTATACTCTGCCGGAACAATCCGTAATCATAGTTAATTCCATAACCAAATCCAGGCATGTCAAGGCTTGCAATGGAATCTAAAAAACCCGCTGCAAGGCGGCCTAAGCCCCCGTTTCCAAGGGCAGGGTCCGGCTCGATTTCAACAAGTTCATCAAGATCGATCCCCATTATTTTTAAAGCTTCGCCACAGGTGTCAAATATGCCGAGATTAATGAGATTGTTGGATAAAAGCCTGCCAAGGAGAAACTCTATGGATATATAATGCATGCGCTTTACATCGCGCCTTTCATATCTTTTTTCCGTTTCAATGTGCAGATCTATCAAAAATTTACGTACAGCAGAAGAAACAGCATTAAACAGATCTCTTTTATCTGCATTTTTCATGCTCTTTCCAAGAACATATCTCACATATTCACGAACGGAAGTCTCAAATTCTTTAAAATTAAAATCCAACATGATTCTCTCCTTTATGAAATTGTTTATTTATTGTATAATAGCCCAAAAAAAGGAGAAAAGCCATGCCAAAAACAAGTTACTGGGCGGACAGCTATGTTGAAAAAAAATGTACTGCAAAGGATGCCTTAGGCAAAATAAAACCGGGACAGAGGGTTTTTGTAAGTTCATCATGCGGTGAGCCCCAGCATCTCGTAAATGAATTGTCAAAATTATCTTCAAGGTTTACCGATCTTGAGATTGTCAGGCTTTTAAGCCTTGAATGCAGACCAATCACCCTTATTGCCAACAGGACCCATGCACAGCAGTTTAATGTCAGATCATTTTACCTTGGATCGGGCAAATCATCAAATATTAGAAAAAATTTAAGATTTATCACCCCCATAAATCTTTCCCAGGTTCCACAATTTTTTAAAACAAAACGAATGCCTATTAATGCGGCATTGATCCAGGTTTCCCCTCCCGATGATTTCGGGTGGATGAGTCTTGGTGTTTCAGTTGATATTACAAAAGCTGCTGCAGAATCAGCAGATCTTGTTATTGCCCAGGTTAATCCCAGGATGCCGAGGGTTCTTGGAAGAAGTTTCATCCATGTGAACAGCGTGGATTATATTGTTGAACATGAAGAGGACATTATCCAGGCAAAGGACTGGCCTGAAATTGAAACGGCAAACACAATTGCCCGCCTTATATCAAGATTAATCGAAGACGGTTCAACCATACAAACAAGTCCGGGAGCCACAACCCAGGCAACGCTTTTATGTCTTGAAGATAAAAATGACCTTGGAGTCCACACCCAGTACATGACAAATGACATAATGCGTCTTGTTTCCATGGGAGTTATTACAAATCAATTCAAGGGTTTAAATGATGGGAAAGTTGTGGCAAGCAGTGCTGTAGGCTCACATGAGCTTTATGATTTTCTCGATGACAATCCCGCCATAGAATTTCACCCCTCTGACTATGTAAATGACCCGAGAATTATTGCACAGCACAACTCCATGATTTCCATGAATACGGCCATGGAAATGGATCTCACAGGCCAGGTTGCGGCAGATGCCCTGCCATATAACAACCTCACAGGGGTCAGTGGAATGGCTGATTTTATCAGGGGTGCTTCCATGGCAAAAAACGGCAAATCGATTCTCATGTTGACTTCCACTTCCAACCAGGGTAAAAAAAGCAGGATTGTTCCCACCCTGACAGACACCGCCATTGTTATCCCAAGGGGGGACGTACAATATGTTGTCACGGAATACGGTATGGTGAATCTTTTTGGCAAAAGCATACAGGAAAGAGCCCTTGCCATGATAAGTATAGCCCATCCCGATTTCAGGGACGAACTTTTTGCCAAGGCAAAGGAACTTGATTTTATAGACATAAACAGGAAATTCAAGGAGTCTATCAGAGGGGTTTACCCTCTTCATCTTGAGGAGGTTGTAAAAATAAAGGGCAGGTCAATAACCATAAGGCCGACTAAGCCCGTTGATGAAAGACGAATCCAGGAACATTACTACAGTATGCAGCGTGAGGATATTGTATCCAGATTTTTCCACGAAAAAAGAAGTTTTGTCCATGACCAGATAGATTCCACATTTGAAATTGATTATGTCAACGATTTAACTCTTGTTGCCGTTGTTGGAGAAGTTGGATTTGGAAAGATTATAGGAGTTGGAGAATACTTAAGAAATCCCATTGTGAACATGGCTGAAATTGCATTTTCTGTATCAAGGGAATACCAGGGCTATGGAATAGCAAAGCTATTGGAACTTAAACTTGCCGAAGCTGCAAAGGCCAATGGAATAAAGGGCTTAATTGCATACACCTCACCTGGAAATAAGGGAATGATAAGGCTTTTTAACAAACTTCCATATAAAGTACGCACTGAATATGAAGATGACATGCTGATATTAAACTGTCTTTTTTCCGAGCCCTTTGAAGAAGATGATTTAAAATCCGAAAAAAAGAAATAATCATATTTGAACACTTAGCAAATGTCTCAGGCAGAAAAACTCTGCAATTAATTAAAATTGTAAGAACCTGTATGTTAAAGCTGTTTGTGTAAACTGTCAAAACAGATCAGAAATTTGCTTTTAGAACAGCCACCGACTCGATATGAAAACTGTGGGGAAACATATCAACCGGTTGAACCTCAAGTGCTTTATAACCTGATTTAAGCATACCAAGATCCCTTGCAAGGGTTGCAGGATTGCACGAGACATAAACTATTTTTTCAGGCCGGATTTTCAGAACCTGTTTAACCACATCCTTGTGCATTCCCACCCTTGGCGGATCGATAATCATCAGATCACATTTTTTATTAAGTTCAGGCAGGACATCCTTTATATCTCCCGTAGAAAAACGGCAGTTATCTATTGAATTCAACTGCGCATTTTTTTTCGCATCAATCACAGCACTTTCAACTATTTCAATGCCATACACCTCATATGCATCACGGGAAAGCCAGATTGGAATGGTTCCCGTACCTGAATAAAGGTCAAATACAGTCTCATCTCCTTTAAGTTCAGCATATCGGGAAACAACGGAGTACAGTTTTTCAGCTCCTGCCGTGTTGGTCTGGAAAAAAGAATTTGCAGAAATTTCAAAGGTAAAATTTCCAAGCTGTTCCCTGATAAACGAGTCTCCTGCAAGGCGTTTTTCATACTCACCAGTTGCAACTCCTGATTTTCTTGCCGTAATATTGTTGACCACGGATTTTATCACAGGAAATTTTTCCATGAGATGCTCTGCAAAGGGGATGAGAAGTTCATCGTTTTCTTTTTTTGTTACAATATTGACCATCCATGTATTAAATGCCGAGGAATTTTTCAGCATTACAAAACGCCAGAATCCTTCATGGCTTCTAAGATCATAGCCCGGAACACCTGACTTTTTAATAAAATTTCTAACCTCGGACAGAATTTCATTTCCCGTTTCAGGCTGTATGGAACAGAATTCAATGTCAATCACCTTGTCAAAGGTTCCAGGCACATGAAGCCCGAGACCGAAATCCTTTATAACTTCGGGATTTTCAAGTTCTTCAGGCATGAGCCACCGCCTGTTACTGCAGGAAAATTCCATTTTGTTTCTAAAGCCTGTTATCTTTTCCGAAGCAATAACATCTTTGACCGGAATATCCCTTAAAAGACCTATGTGTGCGAGGGAATCCTCTACATGTTTTTTCTTGAACTGCAGCTGCATTTCATAGGGAAGTTCCTGCCATCTGCACCCGCCGCAATAACCGGAATATTTGCACAATGGTTTCTGCCGCAAAGATGAAGGTTCAACAATATTAATCAGTTTTCCTTCGGCATAGCTTTTCTTTTTTTTCACAATTCTAACAAGTGCCCTGTCCCCCGGAAGTGTATGATCCACAAAAACCGGAAAACCATCTATTTTGGCAAGTCCTTTACCCCCAAAGGCAAGGTCTGAAATCTCAAGTTCAATTGTTTTTCTTTTTTTTATTCCCATAATCTTATATTTTTATAAAACTCCCTTAAAAAATTCGGTTATTAAATTTTTTCAATATTGCGTATGCATATATGAGCACATGTTTAGAGCCTTACCCCTGAATTTCTGTTATAAAAACAAGAAATTGAGACAGGTACATGGGTTGTGGGCATCGCTCGCTTTAGATTTGCATTACAGACATAACTTGTGCTTGAGTTAATAT
>WGCX01000040.1 GCA_015493575.1 Desulfobacteraceae bacterium
TAATGTTTATCTTTTGTTGTACTGCAACATCATATGCCGCCAACATATCAAGACAGGTAGACGGTTACTATGGAGGGACGTCAACTATAACAGGCAATTACACAATTACCAGTCAAAATGCCACTGACTTCGATCCTGATATGGATATAACATTGACTTATCAGTATAATAATTTTTCAGTCATTCAGTTAGTTTCTATGCAGGGTACCATAATTACCACATCTTCCGATCAGACTGACACAGGTACTGCTACCGGCAATGTAATAGTAACTATTGGAGGAACCCCGTACAATATTGAATGTAATTGCCAATATAATCATGACACCAATATTATTTCGCCCAGCTCTTTATATGAAAAAAATTTTAAATGTCATTATTTCAATAAGTTACAGAATGGTAGAACCATTCTGTTTTTTAAAATTTAACTTTCAATTTTTGTTGTGATGCAGCGCATCATGGCGGTTATATGAAACTCCTGCTAAGTTCCTTTAAGAATAAAAGTTTTCATATTTGTTAAGAGGCAGTCTGTGAGCCTTCAGATCCGCCTCATGGCAGTTATTTGAAAAGATAGAGAAATCTATGAGAAACAAGTAAATATTCGACCTTATCATGTAAATCTTGGGAAGTGCTTCATATTCGCCTATTTGGGACTGCAAAAGCATACGAATGCTATTGTGAAGGCCAAAATAGGTGAAGATAAAAGTGCAGGCCGAATATTTACAGAAACAAGGGAAATCAAAATGAATGTAACTGCATACAATGAGGATCTTTTCAGATTTATTGAAAATTCTCCCACCGCATTTCATGCTGTTTCAACCATGGCAGATGAACTTGAAAAAAACGGGTTCACAGCTCTGAAAGAACAGGATGCATGGAAACTTGAGAAAGGGAAAAAATATTTTGTCACACGCAATGGTTCATCAATTATTGCTTTTATAATGGGCAAAAAATCACCAGTTGATACAGGAATAAAAATTACCGGAGCCCACACTGACAGCCCATGCCTCAAGGTAAAACCCCTTCCTGAATTACAATGGGATTCCATGTTGAGAATAGGTGTGGAGGTCTATGGGGGAGCGCTTTTAACAACCTGGTTTGACAGGAAACTGAACCTGGCAGGAAGAGTCACCTGCCTTGAGCGACAGGATAACGGCGATGATATTTTGAAAAATTTTCTCATAAATTTTAACAGACCTGTTGCTGTTATTCCAAGCCTTGCGGTACACTTTGAAAGAAATTCTACCACAGGCAGCAAAGTTAATCCCCAGTTGCATATCCCGCCGTTGTTTCTTCTTGAAAATGACGGGAAAAACTTTTCCTTTGAACAGATACTTATGGAACAGATAAACAGAGAACATTCAGGTATCATGGCAAAAGATATCCTTGGATTTGACATGAATTTTGCAGACTTTGAACCTCCCTGTTTTGCAGGGTTGAACAACGAATTTATCTCATCACCCCGCCTTGATAACCTTATTTCATGTCATGCATGTTTAAAAAGTATTGAAAGCGCCGGCAGTCTTTCATCTTCCCTGATTGTATGCACTGATAATGAAGAGATCGGAAGCGATACAAGATCAGGGGCAAGGGGGTCTTTTCTTGAATCAGTCCTGTCAAGAATCAGCGTTACTACTGAAAATACGGCAATAACAGCTGCACGCTCAATGATAATTTCAATGGACAATGCCCACGCCGTTAACCCTTCATACTTGGAAAAATACGAAGCAAACCACATTTGCCGGCTGAATAAAGGGCCTGTTCTTAAAATCAATGCATCTAAAAAATACGCTTCCGATTCTCAGTCAGGCGCTTTTTTTAAATATCTCTGCAAAAAGGCAGACGTCTGTTGTCAGACCTTTGTAATGAGAAATGATATACCATGCGGGAGCACAATAGGACCTGCCATATCATCAAAAACGGGAATAAGAGCTGTGGACGCGGGAGCACCTACTCTATCCATGCATTCCATAAGGGAATTAACAGGTGATAAAGACCCTTTCATGTTTTTTAAGGTGATTAAAGAATTTTTTTCCATGGATGATGAAATGCTTTTATCCTTGACATAAAACAAGACTATGGTTATATCGGTCAGTTAATTAAAGCTTGATGATCCTGAGATTTTTAGTGCCCGGGTTTTCAATTCCTGTAAAAAAACAAAAAATTGGGAAAAGGCAGGGCAGCTGCAGGCATCGCAAGCCTTGGAAGCTTAATCTTTTTTATTTGAAATGCCATGCCGGTTAAATAAAAGAAGCAGCTGGAAAAAATATTTTAAAGAAACTGAAGGTAATTAATTGGAAAATTTTTACGAACAATTAAAAAATAACAGAAA
>WGCX01000041.1 GCA_015493575.1 Desulfobacteraceae bacterium
CGGTAATTGTTCCATTTGGGCGCATCCAAGGGCTGCGTTAATATTCGGCATGCGATAATTATAGCCTGATTCATCATGGAAGTATTTCCATTGGTGGGGAAGCTTTGCCGTTGTTGTGAGATGTTTTGCCTTATCTGCCAGGGCTTCATCATTTGTTAAAATAGCCCCTCCCCCGCCCGTTGTAATTGTTTTATTTCCGTTAAAGCTTAAAATACCGAGTTTCCCAAAAGCGCCCGTATGTCTTCCCCTGTACAGACTGCCAAGGGATTCTGCAGCATCTTCAACAATTGTTATTTTATATTTATTACACACCTCAAGCAATAGTTCCATATCCACGGGATGGCCAAAAGTGTGCATGGGCACAACTGCCCTGACAGGCCGGCCTGTATATTTATTTTCAGGAATTGCATGACCGGATTGATAATTAAATCTTATAATATCATCAAGATAAATGCCAAGTTTTTCAGGATCCATTCCAAGTGTTGAAAATTCACTGTCAGCAAAATGGGGAACAGCACCGCAGTATCTGACTGCATTGGCAGTTGCAACAAATGACAGCGCAGGCACAATCACCTCATCTCCTGAAACAACACCTGCAAGCTGCAATGCCATATGCAGGGCACAGGTTCCGTTGACTACGGCAACAACACGTTTTATTCCGGTATAATCGGCAAGCATCTTCTCAAATAAATCCACATATTTCCCAACGGATGAAACAAAGGTTGAGTCAATGCAATCGGATAGATATTTTTTTTCGTTACCATTGAAAAAAGGTTCATGGAGTGGAACATTCTCCCGGTTCTTCCAGACTTTTTTCAGAATTTTAAGTAAATTTTGTATTAGAGTGCCACTACTTATTCCCATAATTATTTGATCTCATAATCTGTATTTTTTAATTTGGGTTATTGCATTTCAATTTGCCATGAAAATTTTCATAATTAAAACTTAAGTAACGTAAATAATTAAATTAATTCATGTAAAAGCATGAAATACATATGCAAAAAAGTAATTAACAAAGGCTTTTTAACTGCAGAAGCGTATCCTTTGCCGCCTGGAGCTGACCTAATTCAATAAAGCACCGGCTTATTTTTTTTAACACCATTTTATTTTCGGAAGAAGCTGTAAAAAACTGTTCATAAGCTGCGATTGCATCATTAAATTTTCCCTGGCCTGCAAGATTATCCCCCATATTTTCCCAATATACGGCATATTTCACATCGAGCTTAACAGCTTTGTTCAATGCATCAATTCCATTATCATAATCATTTAAAGCAAAGCATGCATCTGCCTTTAGCAGGTAATACCCGGGGTCATCGTTTACAAATACTATAGCTTTATCAAAATTTTCAATGGCTTTTACAAATTTATTTTCCCTGATTCGTATGATGCCGTTTAAACGATAGAATTCACCGATTTTTACCTTTGCAAAAATATTTTCCAGAAATTTATGCTTTTCAATATCATTGATCCATTTTCCAAGTTTTATGCGTGAGCTCTTTAATAAATCCGATTTATATGCTGCTTGAGAATCTTTAAAATCCTTTGGATCATGTGGAGTATTCCGGGTAGTTGATTCGTATATTTCCAATGATGCATTGACAGATTTTATAGTCAGATCAGCCATTTCATTGAGTCTGTTTTCCAATAATAGGTGACCTCCGCTGTATTTTAATCCTTTAATCAGCATACGTCTGACCGTGTCATCATCTTTGCCATTGAAAAAAGCAGCATGGCCAACATATTCGTCACCAAGTTTTTTCCTGAATTCTCTTATTTTCTCATTTAAATGGGAATCAAGATCAACGGCCTTTACAAAATATTTTTCCGCTTCATCAAAGTTATTTCTTAAAAGAGACACGCATCCCGCATAAAAATTAATCATTGCAAAATTTTTTTCTGAGTCTTCATACCGTTGTTTATCCGATTTTTTATCCGTTGGTTTAACTGAATTCTCATCCGGGTTCTCATGGGAAGTCTTACCTGCAAGTTCGCCATTTTTCCCGTGCATTTCTTCAAATTCAGAGCATAAATCACCAAGTAAGGAAAAATTATCATTTTCAAAGTACAGCCTGGCAAGCTTGAACAACTCATCTTCCTGTCCTGTTTTTTGGGTGTTGCTTCCGGATTTACATTTTTTAACAGCGTTTAATATTTTCTTTTCTTTTTCAAAATACGTCACAAGATAGGTAAGATTTTTTTCAAAGACAGCAAGTTCGTTTTTCCGAACTTCGTTAATGTGTTTTAATCTTACAAGATTTTGCAGAAGCCAGTCAGCATATTTTTCAGGATCATTTTTCAGCTTTTCTATGTCATGCTTTTGACGCTCACTTTTTTTAAGCCCCTCCATGGTTATTTCATCAAGAATCCCCCATATTTTTTTATATCCGTCTATTTTCTTATGGAATCCATCTATTTCGTTGATTTTGTTTTTCAGTGATCCCGGTAAGGACTGAAAAGATCGGTATTTTTTATTTTTATCTTTTCCGGATTTTAAAGCTTTTATAACATTCTCATGGAGCTGATCTGATCTTGCAATAATTTTCATTAAAGTTTTACTTTTTCTCAGGAAGCTGCGAAATTCTTTAAGAAATTTGTCGGAATTTTTATCTAACGATATGGAAGAAGCAATAATTTGTGCAACTTTTTTTTCAGCCGGACAGTATTTTGCAATGACATCTTCAAGGGCCATGGCTTCAGTTCCTTTGATCCTGGCACCCTTGACAGTTGAGTTGATATAATTTCCTTTATGAGTGGATATTAAATCCTCAAAATGACGTTTAAAATTCAGAAATTTTCTATCCGTGGGAACTTTCCCGCCGGATATTTCTTCTGTCCAGATTAAATCCTTTGATTCCAATAAATTCTTCATTGCCTTGTTCTGGGTTAAAACAGTATTCTCTGCATGGCTTATGCCTCCGGTATAGGCAAGATCCTGACCAATGAAAACAATTGGAGAACATCCCATTAATATTGCCGCCACAAGGTTAAGATGTGCAACGGTTGAGGCACCGCCGGTGGGAACTGAGCCTCCCATCATTTCCTGCATCCAGTTTTCCATGTTACGGCCTGAAAATGTCCAGAAAATATTAAGGGCAGGAAAAGCCTTAACAACTTTAGGAGCAACCCATGCCGAGGTAATCAGGGATGTTCCCCGCGTTTGCGGTAAAGCCTCTGCAAATTTTTCATAAACCAGGTCATAGGGATCAATTGCAGTTAAAAAATCAGGTGAGACTTTGTTTGCAGCAAGAGCAGGCAGAGTGGAATCAACGGCGAGAATAACAGCTTTTCCCTTAATCTCAGGCAATAAATGTATATTTAAATTAAGTGAAGGCCCGCCTGCAACAAGTATGGCGGGAATACCTTTAAATTTTCCTTTAAGATCCTCAATCATGCCGTTTTTATACATGGAAGTTAAATTTTTAAACCGGTTTGCCGTATATGCCCGTCCTCCGCCGAGAATGGCTCCGCCGCCAAGATTGAATTGATTGGCAATCTGAAAAACGGAATCACTGAGATTCGTATATTTTTCATTATCAAGGGCAAATGAGGGCAAATGCTTTAAATCATAGATACTTTCAAGCTGGAGTGCAAGGGATGCAGGGGCAAGGACCTTATCAATATCAGGCTCGGGATCAATGCTTAAAATCAGTCTTGGATCGGACAGCATTGATGAAAGATCCATGTGGTGCATGGCCTGCAAAAATATGTCGGGCATGAGGTCAAACACTGCAAGATATTGAATATTTTTTCTCTTTTCAAGTATCGCCATGGGTGTATAACAAAGTCCCATACCCGTCAAAAGTACAACGCCATTTGCATTTTCCGGAATCATATTTAAAAACTGCGGGATTTCCTTTTCCGGATCATTTTTATCATGAAGATGGACAATGTTACCATTTTTCAACTTAACTCTTAAATTTATCTTCCCTTCGGATGTATAAAATATCTCCGGGTCGCAGTGTTTTGCAGAGCCTTCAGATCCTCTATAACCTTCAGTTTTTTCAGATTCTGCGGATCGTCCAGGTTTACTTAAATTATTAAAAATGCTATTATGATATTTTTTCAGCAGTTCCATATTTTTCTCATAAAAATCAATTTGTTGAAAAAGTATCTTTTTTTCAGAAGTCATATCTCTTACTCCATTTTAACAATTTACAGGGTAAATATCCGGCCATAACCTTTATCTCCGCCCATTTTTGCCTTTACAACAGCGTTAGTGCCTTACTCTTGTAATGTCCGTAATAAAAAACAAGTGAGACAGGCACATGGATTGCTGACATAGCTCACTTTAATATGCTACCATAACTTTCTTCCAAAAGCCAATTCAACCTGAGCCAAATATTATAATAAAAATAATGTAGAATATAAGGAATCAAATATACTATAATCAATAAACAAAGGTTTAATATTTCCTCACACATTGTTCCATTCAGATTCAAAATATGCAAAATATGAACCATAACTAATTTTTTTATAAAAAAATCCTTTAAAATCAGATTTTCCATATTTACTGCAAGGCAGCTGAAAGAATTCAGACCGGCTTTATGGCAGTTCTATAAAATTTTTTTTTATTTTTTACTGATTTTTTCAAGTAATGGAACAATGTGTCGATATTATGTTCAGATTGTAAGGCTGGATATTGTAAGGCTGGCTGTTATTATTGCTTTTTTTAATTTTAATAAACTAAAGCGGGCGATGCCCGCAACCCATTTGCCTCTCCTCAATTTCTTGTTTTTTATGCAAGGAATTGAGGGGTAAGGCACTAAATGCAGGCACTCAGGGAGGTGATGGAAGAACAAGAATAATAAATCCAACTATAATAAACAGTGTTAGTTTTTTAAAAGATAAAATAATTAAAACAAAAAAGGGAAAGGATTCCCGTAAAACAAATTTTATTTACATGGAGGTTTTATAATGAGTCTTAGAATTAATACAAACGTGGCCGCATTAAATGCCCACAAAAACATGGTCAATAATGACAAAGCACTTTCCGATTCACTTGCCAGACTGTCTTCAGGGCTTCGCATTAACAAAGCTGCTGATGACGCAGCCGGCATGTCAATTGCCGATTCTCTGAAATCCCAGTCAATGGGACTTGGTCAGGCAATTAAAAACGCCAATGATGGAATTAATATTGTGCAGACAGCAGATGCTGCTCTTGCAGAATCCATTAATATTGTCAATTCCATAAGGACGAAATCAATCCAGGCAGCACAGGATGGTCAAACCACAGATTCACGGTCTGCCATACAGTCGGACATTAACAAACTTATGGAAGAGCTTGACAACATTGCGCAAACAACAACTTTTAATAATCAGAAACTTCTCTTTGGCGGATTTACAAATAAAAAATTCCAGGTAGGTGCCTACTCCGGTGAAACCGTTAATATTTCCATTGCTTCGGCACAGTCCACGAAAATGGGTCATGTAAAAAGCGGACAGTTAAGTATAGAAAATAATGCTGCAGGAAAAGTTTCTCTCAGTGTACATTCCAATCTGAGAGATAAAGATTTTCTGCTTAACTCAGTTGACCTGCAATATGACAACTCCGCTGAACACGGAATCGGTGCCCTTGCAGATGCAATTAATATTAAAAGTGACGATCTTGGTATAAATGCAGCAGCAATTGTTAAATCCACAACAAATCTTAATATTGCTGCCGGTACAACCGACTCGGGTTTCGCCATAAACGGTGTCAATATAGGTTCCTTCAGTGTTCTTGATAATGATTCAGATGGCTCACTTGTAAAAGCTATTAATTTAAAAACTTCCCAGCATGGAGTTGTTGCAAGTGTTAACTCTGCCGGATACCTGACTCTGACATCCACTGACAACAGGGCAATTAAAGTAACAACCGGTGGAAGTGGCACAGAAGCAGTCTTGAGAAATTCTGACATGTCAACATTCGGACATCTTCAGTTAAACCAGGAAGGGTCCGCTGCGATTACTGTAAATAATGTTGGTGGTGGAGCTGCAGTCGCCCTTACCAATGATCTTGATGTGGGAGCCACAACATCAGCTACAACCGTTGATTCAACTGCTAAGAAAGGGTCAGTTCTTGCTGCAAATTCTATCCTCGGTGCAGGATGGATTGCGGATCAGGATATGAAAGGAACTGACTTTGGTTCCACCATATCAACAACCCAGGCCTCTACTCTGAAGGCTAATTCAACTCTTGGTGTTAATTCCGTTCTCGCAACCGGAACTGTAATTGGTGCAGGAAGTGAGTTCAAAGGAGACGGAACTGTAAATGAAATAAGTAATACCACTGCATCAAATACTATTGTAACAGGGTCAAAACTTGCAACAGGAAGCGTTTTAAGTCTTGGAACTTCTGAAACAGTTGACGCTGATGTCACAATCAAATCAACCGATGCTACAACTGCAAATGCAACAATCAAATCAGGATCAACCCTTGCCGCGGGAACAACTTTTGCTGCAGGCTCTTCACTTGGTTCCGGCTTGTCAGGGTCAACGATGAAAATAAATGCTACAGGTGTAACTACTTCAGACTCCACCATAGCTTCCGGAACATCAACTCTTGCCGCAGGGACAACGCTTGCTGCAGGCTCTTCACTTGGTTCCGGCTTGTCAGGGACAACGATGAAAATAAATGCTACAGGTGTAACTACTTCAGACTCCACCATAGCTTCCGGAGCATCAACTCTTGCCGCAGGGACAACTCTTGCTGCAGGCTCCAAATTTACATCCGGTTTATCAGGAACAGAGGCTAAAATTAACGCTACAGGTAAAACCACTGCAGCATCAACAATAGGCTCAGGATCAACTCTTGCTGCAGGGACTGTTCTTGCTGCAGGAAGTAAGCTTGCAAGTGGCATGAGTGGAACTATCACCGTTGATTCAACTGTCACAACCCAGGCTACAACTTTAAGTTCAGGTTCAGTTCTTGCTGCAGGAACAACGTTCACAGCCGGTACAAATTTATATGCAGGAGTGACCATTGAAACTACAAATGCAACTGAATCAACCGGTGGAACTTTAAATGTAAATTCCATTCTGAAATCCGGAAGTGTGCTTGGCATAGGTTCTTATATCGGTCAGGATATGACTACCACAAGCGGTACAATAGCAGCAGGTACAACCCTTACAAGTGCTGTTACACTTGCAGAGGACACCTCGCTTACCAACAGTACCACAACCCTTGGCAAAGGTTCCGTACTTCAGGGGGGTACCAGTTTAACAGCGGGCTCTTCAGTTAATACAGCTGTTACCACAACAAGCCAGATAACTGTTGCAACAGGTGATTCATTAACATTGTCTGCAGGTGATACAATCGGCAGAAACAGTACGGTAACAAAGGATTCCACTCTTGGCGGCGACACAAGGCTTATTTCAGCATTTACCTTGGTTGGCAACAGCAATGGATATACACTGCAAAAGGGCTCAAGTCTCGGCCAAAATACCATTATACGAAATGGAGACGGTGCACATGATACCCAGATATATGCTGATATAACTCTGGCATCCGGCGTGGATCTTGATACTGGTGCCGCAGGATATACTCTGTTAAAGGGCTCAAGTCTTGGGCAGGGCACTGTATTGGACAATACTAAGGGTGACTCCAACACGGTTATAAATACGGCTATCACACTTGCATCCGGCGTGGACACTGTAGTTGGTAACGGAGAATATACTCTGCTAAAGGGTTCAAGCCTTGGGCAGGGCACTGTATTGGACAATACTAAGGGTGACTCCAACACAGTTATAAATACGGCTATCACACTTGCATCCGGCGTAACAATGAATGCTGGTGCGAATGGCTCCTATACATTGACAACAGGGTCAAGTCTTGGAGAAAATTCGGTTCTTAAAAGCGGGAGTACAACCGGAGGAGCCAGTATAACCCTTAAGGCCGATGCCACGCTTGGGGATGGCATGACTCTCCAGGCGGGCAGTAAAATAGGAGCCAACAGTGTACTTAAATCCGGTTCAACGGTTTATGGTGATGCAACCCTTGCAGCAGCCATGACACTTGGCGACACCATGACCTTTGCAAATAATTCCACACTTGCATCAGGATCAAAATTTTCCGCAGTTCTTGGAACTTCATTAAAAGAGGGATCAACAATAGGAGGAAATGCTGAAATCATTTCAAGCATGACATTAAACAATGACATGACATTGAAAACAGGTTCGGTTATTGGAAAAAATTCCACTCTTAAAGAAGGATCCACTCTTGGTGCAGCAATTACCCTGAAAAACGATGAAGTGGTATCTGCAACAACTGATATGGAGATGAAATCAGGTTCAGTATTAAAAGCCGGCAGTACAATAAAAAAAGGAACATTGTTAACCAGCAATATAACCGGAACCGACGGTACAACTTATACTGCAGGAAATATTCTAAGCTCTGATGTCACAACAGCGTCTGATACAACTCTCAGCGTTGATATGACCCTACAGAATGGTTCTATCCTTAAATCAGGCTCCACCCTGGCTGCAAATACCGATGACGGTAGTGGAGAAGCAACAACTTCCATGGGAGACACAACATTAAGCAAACTTTCAGACTTAAATGTGTTGACCCAGGATGATGCACAGGTTGCAATATCCGTTGCAGGTGCCGCCCTGAAAGATCTTGATAAAATCAGGTCTGGTCTTGGTTCTGTTCAGAATCAGCTGAATTCAACCATCTCCAATATTACCGTTACCAAGGTTAATGTTCAGGCTGCAGAATCTTCAATCCGTGACGTTGATTTTGCCGCAGAATCATCAAACTTCACAAAGCTGCAGATTCTTGCCCAGGCAGGTACATTTGCCATGAGCCAGGCTAATTCCAGCGCACGAACCGTGCTCAGCCTGCTCAAGTAGTATGATAATATATCAATTTTAACATTAACATTAACATTAACATTGATATTGATATTGTCATCTTTATAACCCTTAACATTATAACCCTCAGCATTTGCCCCCTGACAATAACCCGCCAGGGGGCATTTTTTTTAGCTTCCATCCAGACATGAAACATATATTAACTTGCAATAGACCTTATAACTATTGTATTTTGATATAATCGCCATGAGGCGGATCTGAACAGCGTTCCAGCGCCTCAAAAAATCATAGATTTTGACGAACATAGAAAAAGCATTTGTGACTCTGTCAAAAATGAGCTCTTTCTTATAAAAACAGCCTCAAAGAATCAAAAAATTTGACAAAAATGAAATTAATGGAATATAATACATTATATTTTTTATGTGTTTGTAAGGAATTGAACATAAAGTTTCTTTTGCTTCACTGATGGAAATAAAGAGGTGAAAAAATGGGTGAACCAGCATTAAAAGAGCGTGTGAGCAGCCTTGAAA
>WGCX01000042.1 GCA_015493575.1 Desulfobacteraceae bacterium
TCTACCATCTGAGTTACGCCGGCAAAAAAAATTTACTACAATTAAATCTTATACAATTTAAAATCAAGAGAAAAATGATTAAAAATATTTTTAAAAGTATTAAAACACGCAAAACACCGGTTGATCTGACGGGGATAAACGGATCGGAAAAGGCGTATCTTGGTGCAGAAATATTTTCTGAGCTTGATAGTCCTGTCATTGCGGTATTACCGACAAAAAAAGATGCACTGAGATTCATGGATGATCTTGCCTTTTTCATGCCTGAAGAGAGTTCCCGGATTTTTTATTTTCCAGGTTATAATATACTTCCATTCAGTTCACTTTCCTATCATGGCAAAACAAGTGCTGAGAGAATTTCAACGCTGTACAGGATGATTTATGCAAAAGAAACTTATATCCTGGTAACTTATATTGATACCCTGCTTCAAAAAATGATGCCAAAACAGAAATTATCCGATTTTACCGAAATTGTCATCAGCAATGATGAAATCGACAGGGATAATTTGATAGCAAAGCTTGATTCAGGAGGATATTTAAAAACATCTCTTGTTGAAGAACCGGGAGATTATTCAGTGCGTGGAGGTATTCTCGATATATTTTCACCGGGCTTTTCCCATCCCGTCAGGATTGAACTTTTTGGTGATTATGTGGAATCCATGCGGTATTTTTCCCCAATAACGCAAAGGGGAACTTCCGAAATCAGTGAAACCATTATTCTTCCTGCAAGTGAAGCTGTGTTTGAAAAAGAGTTTCTCCCGCACATTATGACAAGACTTAGAAAGGCTGGTGCACAGGCTGAATTAAGCCCGGTAAAGCTTCGGGAGTACGTGGAAATTTTAAGGGAAGAGGGGAGATTCCCGGGTATTGAAAGCATGCTTTCCATTGTTTACCCTGAACTTGATTCTTTGTTTACTTATATACCTGAAAACGCGCTTGTTTTACTTGATATGCCAGGTGAACTGAAAACAAAAGCAGAAGATTTTGAAAAAAAAGCCATATTGAACTATGAAAATACAAAATCACGGAACAAGCTATGCGTATCACCTGAATCTATTTATCTTAAATGGAAAGATGCAGAATCGTTACTTTATGCAAGAAATCCTGTATCAATAAGGCCTTTAAACATCATAGGACAGGGTGCAGACCACAACAATGATGATGATCAGGGCAAAGGTGAAAACAATAAAAATACCTCTGAAATCAGTAAAGCCAGTAAAACCGGTAAAGCCCGTAAAACTCGCGAAAACCGTAAAATTATCGAACTGAACTCTTTTTTTGAGGATAATTCCTTTCTATCTGCAAAACTTAAAAATGAAGGGCATAAGGAGAACCTGTTAAAACCCCTTGCAGATTTCTGCATTGAAAAAGAACAATCCGGCATGTCAGTTGTTGTTGTATGCCCAAGTGATGCCCAGGCGCACAGACTTATATCTTTGCTTCAGCCCTATGGGATTGAACCGCTGTATATTAAAAATTTTCGGGAGATCAACAAAAAGGCTTTAAGAAGCAGATCAAAAAAGATTTCACCAAATATTTCAAAAAAGACTTCACGAAAGACTTCACAAAAGACTCCGGGTATATTCTATACAACAGGAACAATTGAAACCGGTTTTTCAATGCCTGAAGAGATGTTTGCCCTTGTCAGTGATCAGGAAATATTCGGATCAAAGCATCAGAGAATCAGAACAGGGAAAAAAAAGTCAGGCATCAAAAGGGCAAAGACAAAATTTATCACCCCTGAAGAGTTGAAAAAAGGTGATATTGTCGTGCATCTTGAGCACGGCCTTGGAAGATATGAGGGCCTTACCACCATAAAGGTCATGGGAATTTCAGGGGATTTTATCCTGATTTCCTACAGGGATGGTGACAAACTTTATCTTCCCGTTGACCGAATGGAAATGATTGAAAAATACATCGGCATGGAAGGATACAGCCCCCTTCTCGATAAAATAGGCGGTAAAACCTGGCTTAAATCCAGGGCAAAGGCAAAAAAAGAAGTTGAAAAAATAGCAGGGGAGCTTTTAAATTTATACGCAAGCCGCAGGGTTAACAAGGGTTTTGCATTCAGTCCTCCAGATGCCTTATTCAGTGATTTTGAGGCAGGTTTTCCCTACGAAGAGACACCTGATCAGCTTAAGGCCATTGATGATGTGTTAAACGATATGGAGGATGAAACTCCCATGGACCGGCTGGTGTGCGGTGATGTGGGATATGGCAAAACCGAAGTTGCCATAAGGGCTGCGTTCAAGGCTGTAAATGATGGAAAACAGGTGGCTGTGGTTGTTCCCACAACTATTCTTGCCGAGCAGCACCTCCAGACATTCAGGCAGAGATTTGATTCTTATCCGGTGAGGGTTGAAGCACTTTCAAGGTTTCGGACAAAAAAGGAACAGATAAAAATATTAAATGATCTGAATGATGGCACCATAGATATTGTCATCGGGACACACAGGCTGCTTCAAAAAGATATTTCCATTAAATCCCTTGGGCTTCTTGTGATAGATGAGGAGCAGCGTTTCGGGGTCAAACACAAGGAAGCTCTGAAAAAAACAAGGAGCACAGTGGATGTTCTTGCGCTGACAGCCACGCCAATACCAAGATCATTGCACATGTCCCTTACCGGAATGCGGGATATCAGCGTAATATCAACGGCACCTGAAAACCGCCAGGCAATCGTTTCATACATTTCTGAATTTGATGATTCAATTGCTGCAGATGCCATAAAAAAAGAGATGGCAAGGGGAGGCCAGATATTTTTTATCCACAATAATATTAAAACAATATTTAAAACTGCAGAAAAACTGCAGAAGCTCGTACCTGAAGTTCGTATAGGGGTAGCCCACGGCAGGCTTGCCGAGTCAAATCTTGAAAAAGTTATGTTCCAGTTCATAAACAGGGATATCGATATGCTGGTGTGTACCACAATTGTTGAGTCAGGTCTTGATATCCCTTCTGCAAACACCATGATATTGGACAGGGCGGACAGGTTCGGACTTGCACAGATATACCAGCTTCGTGGCAGGATAGGAAGGGGCGTTGACCAGGCATATGCATATCTTTTTGTTCCGGATGAACATAAATTAACAAGAAATGCAAAAAAACGGCTTGCAGCTTTGATGGAGCACAGGGACCTTGGGTCGGGGTTTCAGATTGCCATGAAAGATCTCCAGATCAGGGGCGCCGGCTCTGCCCTTGGCGTTTCACAGTCAGGTCATATTGCGGCCGTTGGCTATGATATGTTTTTAAAACTCTTGGATGAAGCAATGGCTGATCTTAGAGGGCAAGTCATTAAAGAGCCCCTTGAGCCGGAAATAAATATTGCCGTATCAGCCTATATATCCGATGAATATGTGCAGTCAATTGAGCAGAGACTGACCATTTATCGCAGACTTTCCCAGATGACAACAATAAAAGAGATTGCATCCATGCAGAAGGAGCTGATTGACAGATTTGGTAAACTGCCGGAAGAGGCCGGAAACATGCTGTTAAAAATTATGCTCAGGGTGCTTTCCGTCATGGCTGGAGTGAAAAAACTTGACCTTGCAAACAATTCTCTTTCCATGGTTTTTTCTGAAAAACATCAGAAACGTCCTTTTAAAACTGTTTTAGAAAATTTATCCTTTTCAGAACGATGTCAGTTTACATCGGAAAATGCAGTTAAAATATCCCTTGGTTCAAAAAAGAAAAATATTTCCGTTTCAATTGCAGCAGTAAAGAAAATATTACAGGAAATTGCAGGCAAAGTGAATTAAATCAGTTAACTTTTTTAGTGGCTTTCTCGTCACTTGACTATAGTATACGTTAGGAAAGCCCCGTTGGGGCTAATCAAAAAGCTCTATTGCCTCTGTTCATTTTTTTCTTGATGCCGGATATATGCTCGAACAATAGCCCCATCAAGACCGACAGTATTTACACAATATCCTCGTGCCCAAAAGCTTAAACCAGTATCGGTGACACCCTGTTTGGAAGTGTCTCCAGAACTCTCAAACACACGATAAGGATCGGAGATGAAATAAGTTGAACAGAAATAGCGCAGAATTTTTACCCCATGTACAAGGCGCATTAAAGGTTGCATACTCAACGTATTCGGCCTTTGATGCAACGAAGTAGATGGGGAAAGAAGACAAGCAATTTCTTTCAACTTATAAAATTTTCGATCCTAAGCATTCCTCTTCTGCTCATTGGCCCAAGGTGCTGATACAAAGGCCAGTTTTTTTACCATACTTCAGGATAAACTATGTCAACAAAACTTTCTTCGAGTTTTAATTTATGCCCCTGTTCCATGGCAGCAAGGCCTGTGAAAACCTCCTTTAATTCAGCGTCGTCACAATCTTCTGCAAGGCTCTGGTAATTCTGCATGGCAATTTCTTCATTTTTCATGGCAATGGCAATGGCATCTTTAAGATCCATATCATCGGAAACTTCCGGCATGGCAATGGTTTCGGAAATTTTAAAATCCTGGGAAGCATGAAAAGTCGATGTTTTGATTTGCCCTTTATCCAGTAGAGCGGTCAATAGCCTCTCGTGTCTTGCCTCTTCTGCTGCAAAATCCTTGAACTGGTTTTGAAGAAACGAGTCTTTGATCCTTTTGGAAACGTTTAAATAGAAATTTTTAGCATCGATTTCACTTTGAATTGCATTTTTTACAACTTTTTTATAGCTTTCTGAATCCATTGAAATATCTCCTTTATTTCTTATAACTGCCATGAGGCAGATCTGGACTGCGTTACACTGCCTCACAACAAACATAAAAAGGTCATTTGTGACTTTGCCAAAAATGAGTTCTTTTTTATAAAACGGCCAGTTGAGTGTATTTACTATAATTATTTCCGTTTTATTTTTCCTTTATAAATTTTGTTTTAAATCAGGCAACTGAGATTGTCAACCTGACTTTTATAAAAAAAAGACGAGACATTAATTCGTTTACCGGGTTCGCGCCTTTGATCCTCAATTTTTTGTCCATGGTTATGGATTATAATCTCTGATCACTGAAAGGCAATGTATTTTGTGCTTTCATTGACAAACAATGCCTTTTTTTATATTTACATCACAAAAAAACATTTTGGAAAATAAATCATGGAAGAAAACAATAAAAAATCCCGGGGAAAACTTTTTGCCGCTGTTCTTTTAATCATACTGGCAATTGCCATTATTGTTGTAACGATTAGTTTTGTCCGTCACAGGATCGCCTATGCTGTAACTGATGCTGTGTTTGTGAGAACTGATACACTCACCGCCGTAGGTTTTAACAGGGTAAACGGCCGGGTTCTGACCATCACCAAAAAAAACGGTGACCCGGTTACCAAAAATGAAATTCTTGCCAGAATAGATGATACAAACTACCGTCTTGCTGTTGAACAGCTTTCTGCAAACCTTGCAGCAAAAGAAAAAGAACTCCAGGTAAAGAGAATCTTTCTGCAGAGGATAAAAAAGGAAACGATTCTTGATAAAGAAATTGCAGTCTTAAATGTTGAAGAATTAAAAAAGCGAAAAGATGCCTTAAAAGCCGGAGTCGAGGCTGTTCAGGTAGAAGTTGAACAGCTTGTAAGGGACAACAGACGTTATAAAAATCTCGTGACCACAAGGGCAGTCTCCCACAGTAAAGCTGAAGATATCCATACCCGTTTAAGGGCAAAGCAGCTTGATAAAAAGGCACTTATTGAAAAAAAAGATGCCATTGGTGCATCCATTGCCACGGCCCGCCGCCGTGTGGAACTGGCCGAAGTTAAAAAAATGCATGTCATGGAAACCGAAAAAGAGATTGAGGTTCTTGAAGAAAAAATCAAGGGGACCCGTGCAGCATTAAACAATGCTGAAAACGATTTGAAACAATGTATATTAAGAAGCCCGCTTACAGGCAGGGTTGCGAAACGATTTATAACCCCAGGAACTATTGTTTCACCTCAAAAGGTGGCTTTTGCCCTGATCGATCCTGAAAATATTTATATCATTGCCCTGCTTGAGGAGCAGAAACTTGCCGGTGTTGAACCCGGAGCAGTGGCTGATATCACCATTGATGCATATCCTGATTTAACCTATAAAGGCAGGGTTGAGAAAATCATGCCTGCTTCTGCAGCAACTTTTGCCCTTGCCCCGCGTGATATTTCCGCCGGTGAATTTACCAAGGTTTCCCAGCGCATACCGGTGAGGATAATGATTACAAAAGGGGATATAAGCCTGTTAAAGGTTGGAATGGGCGGAGAGGTGGAGATCAAAAGACAGAATCGTTCTGATGCAGAGTCGCAAAATAAAGGTCTCAAATGAGTACAGCCAGGGAAATTGATGGCGAAATCCCTGTCTATGATATGATCTCAAAGGGATATAGAGCCTTTCTCACCATTATTGTCATGCTCGGAGCCTTCATGGCCATTCTTGACACAACTGTGGTGGATGTGGTTATTCCCAAGATGATGGGGCCTCTTTCCACAGATCTCTACGGTGTACAATGGGTTATAACTGCCTATATGATTGCAGCTGCAGTTGGATTGCTTTTAACCCACAGTCTCGTTAAAGTTGCAGGACTGAAAAATGTGTTTTTAACGGGACTTGTTCTCTTTACTTCTGCAAGTGTTCTATGCGGTTCTGCAACCTCATTGCCCCAGATGATAGGATCACGTGCGATGCAGGGTATGGGTGAGGCGTTTATCATGGCCAGTGCACAGACTATTCTTTTTTCCCTTTATCCGCCTGAAAAGCATGGTCTGGCCATGGGTATATATGCCATGGGCGTAAGTTTTGCACCTTCCCTGGGACCCACGGTGGGAGGCTGGATTACTGAACATCTTGCATGGCGCTGGGTGTTTTATATAAATCTGCCCACAGGCATCCTGAACTTTGTTGCAGCCATTTTCTTTCTTCCGGTGATTGTCCGTCATCGTGAAAAACTGCATTTTAATTTTATCAGCTATTTTTTTATTGCCACCTTTACCATTTCACTGCTCATACTGTTATCCAAGGGGCAGCAGTTGGGATGGGGACAGTCAAATCTTATCGTTATTCTCGGAGCTGTGGCTTTTATCGCCTTTATTCTTTATGTTTTATCGGAAATGTTCAGCCTCAGTCCCTTAATTGATATGAATATTTTTAAAATCCGGGAATACACCCTGTCCATGGGTTTTTATTTCCTTGTCATGGGACTTTCCATCTACCAGATATTTTATCTTCTCCCCCTGTACTATGAGACCTTAAAACATCTCGGGACATTTGCAACGGGCATACACATGCTTACATTTGCAATATTTATTGCCATTTTATCCCCCGGAGCCGGCATTTTAAGTGACCGCTTCGGTCCTACTTCAGTTCTTGCTGTGAGCACTGTTATTTATCTTGTCACGAGTTTTTTTCTTATACCGTCCCTGAATTACTATACGCCCTCGGTGAGGGCTGCCATCATTACAATTCCACTTGGTATTTCATTAGGTTCTTTTTTTGCCCCTGTTTCAGCCCAGGCTCTTGGAAAGCTCGGCCCGTATACAGCCCAGGGGGTCAGTATCATGCATTATCTACGTTTTCTCGGGGGCTCGCTTGGAACGGCAATGGCAACCAACACCCTTGAGATGAGACATGCTATTCATTATGAGGGAATTTCCGCTCTGCAGAATCATGGATATGTTAACGGGTTTATCACACAGGCTGCAAATCATATGTCCGGATTCATGCCGGTTGATCTTGCCGTGGCAAGGGCTCATGGCCTTCTTGTGCGGGTACAGAGTGTCAAGGCTCTCAGCCTGTCATTTCAGGACACCTTCCGCCACACTTCTTTTTTCGGCGCCTTTGGCAGTATTTTTCTCATACTTATGATAATATATGGA
>WGCX01000043.1 GCA_015493575.1 Desulfobacteraceae bacterium
GACATTAAAGAATTGAGAGGGTCAGGCTTTCCTTATTGTCATTATCTTAACTTTTGAGATTAACATATATTTACTGTTTGATAACAACGAATAAGAAAAGCCTGACCCCCGTTTTGCAAAATTTTCAATTAAAAAATTTGATAATCGAGTATTAATTGTTACAGGTATCCTTTACTTCTATTTAAAGTTGAAACTTATTTAAAGGATACCATTTTAATACAAGGTCTTTTTCAATTGATAGTTAAATTTTTTGATAGTTAGATTTTCCAGATCTGTCTTAAAATATCCATGTTATTAATTAGAATATCCATATAACATGCCTCAAGCTCAAGCATCTCTTTGTCTTTTTTGCGCAGCCATTCAGAAAGCCATGCAAACCTTAATGCCAGAATATATTCAGGAAAAATATTCCATCCATTTTCGCCTATAATTCCGGATTTTTTAAGTGAATCAATAAAAGTTACGACCATGGCATGTGTAAGACCATTTGGGTCCTCAATTCCGGCGCAACCCACAAGGTTGGCTGCATCATAGATTTCAGGTTTTACCCCGGCAAATTCCCAGTCAATAACAGCTTCTATTTTTTCATTGTTCCAGATTACATTTAAAGGATGAAGGTCTCCATGGCAAAAGGCAGAAGGAATGCTGTCATGAACAGCCATGAATTTTTTTTCCAGAAAATCAAGGAATGGAAGATATTTTTTATACATTTTTATATCATGCAGTTCCATTTCACTGAATAATTTATAAATATATTTTTTTATGGAAAAGGGTGGAAAAACAATTTTTTCCACCATATCGGAAGAAGCCTTGGACAGGTTCAGCAGAAAAGAAGCAAAATTTTTTCCTATTTCCCCGGATTCAAGGTATTCAGGCCGTTTTACTCCTGTGTTTTTTAAAAAAAGTGACATTTCATAACATGAACCATTAAAAAATGGCAAAAATTCTCCATGTTTTGTTGTAAGGTATGGAAGTGCCTCTTTCAGGCCGTTGGAATTTAAATATTTAATTGCTCTTCCAACATTTCTGCGAAGAGAAAATTTATCCCTTGAAAATTTTTCAAGCAGGAAAAGCCTGTTTTTTTTATCCTGGATTACAATGCGTGAAAGTGCCCGTTCGGGACTGCCGTAAATGTCAATATCTTCGCGGGCACTTTTAAATTCAATATCCCACTCCATGTTAAGCCAGTGGATAAATTGTTCATTATTTATTTCAAATTGCATGAAAATTAATTTCAAATGACCTGTAAAAACATTATGTATGTTTTGTATGTTCCGTTCTTTTCGTAAATATTTGATACACTTGCTGCTTTAACCCGTTTTTTAAATACCTGCTGCAAGACTTTTGCCATATTCTCCGGCAGCCTGGGCAGCTCCCTCAACCCAGCTTGCCTTGATCATTAAAGGACCCTGGGATACCATTTTCATGGAGAAAATATTTTTCATGGTATCAAAGATTCTACCCGGTGCCTCACCGCTCCAGCCATAGGAACCAAAGGAACCGCCTGACTTGTCCTTTAGATCTGCCCTTTCTGCAAGAAACAGCATCTGTTTCATGGATGTAATCATCTGACCATGATAGGTTGCAGACCCGAAAGCATATCCGTCGTATCCGTTAAGATCATCTTCACTCTTGATTTCATTTATTTTTTTGACCACAGCCTCATGTCCTGCATCACGGACTCCTTCTGCTATCAATTCTGCAATTGCTTTTGTTCCACCTGTTCTTGTTGCAAATACCAATAAAATTTTTCCCATGTTTACCTCCTTTGTTCCTTTGTAGTTGCGTTATCCGCCTCATGGCGGTTTTATCCGTTAAATATTATCCTTGAATCAGCCATTTCAATGTTTTTGGTTCCGGTCATGAACATCGCTTTTTTCAGGGTGTTTCTGATATGTTCAAGGTGCAGTTTCACACCAAGGGCACCTGAGCCCACAGCCGCCCTTATGATATCTCTTCCAAGGAAAACGGCATTGGCGCCAAGGGCAAGCATTTTTAACACATCGTATCCTGTTCTGATCCCTCCGTCCGCCGTAATAACAGCAGAGTCTCCTAATTTTTTTCTGATAAGAGGTACCATTTCCGCAACACCCGGAGTTGAATCAAGGACTCTTCCTCCATGGTTTGATATGGAAATTACCGCAGCTCCTGCATCTGAACATTTCTGGGCTTCATCGGGAATCATTATGCCCTTTGTGATCAGGGGCAGAGATGAAAAATTCACCAGTTCTTCAATGTCTTTGACATTTTTTTTAAAAACAGGCTGGCCATATCTTGCCATAATTGTTGATCCGCACCCGTCAAGATCAATACCAACTGCTTTACAGCCAAGATTTTCAGCTTTTTCAATGAGCTTTTTTAAAACATCCTGTGCCCTTGGCTTGAATATGGGAATACCATATCCGTTTATATCCTCCATGGCTTTGAGCGAGGGATGATCTTCAAGGGTGTAAAACCAGGTGTCCCCGCGAAGACCTATGGTGCCAGCCTCCTTTGAACCCCTTAATACGGAAATGCAGAACATGGTTTCATCAATTGCATCATTGTATTTTCCTGCACCGGCCGTGGATGATGCCATGACCGGAAAATCAAGATCAATACCGAGAAAAGAGCAGGATGTGTCCGGTTCAAAATGGTCTCCAAGGACAGATGTATTTAATTTTACATCTGCAAGGGATTCAACATTTGCCTTGAATGAATGACCCTGGCCCGCACCTCCAAGTCCTATGGGCTTTCCATAGGCTTCTTTCTGGCATATTTTGTCAAAATTGCCATCGCATCTCGGGTATGCAGCACAAATTCCCTTAAGTTTTTTTCTTGCCATATCCCTTACCTGTTCAAGGGTTGCAGGAACGCTTTCAAAATCCATTATCATTCTGCTGTCTGCATGGCAGGTTTCGCATTCTTCGGGTTTGTTTTCACTTGTCAATGTTTCATGACACACGGAACAATACCATTTATTCATTTATTCTCTCCTTGGGATCTTTTGCTATCAATCTGCATGTATGATTACAGGTTGTTTATTATACGGTTAATTTGAGCTTCTGCGAAATCGTATTCACACAGGGGTTTTTCTCGGTAAAATTCCCCTGTCAGTTAATTTATACCGCAGGTATGTCTCTTTCTGATACGCTTTTGTATCCCAAGATCAAAAACTCCCATGCTCATTGCCCACAGCAAATGTTTTTTTCTGTTCTGGCAGAACCTGCAAGAAACTGATCCATTAATACAATTGAAAGATCCTGGTATTTTCCGGAAAGTCCAAGCACTTCGTTCATGAGACAGAAGCTCCTCCGGAAGTTGATGTTATAGCCCTTACGCCGGCAAAGGAAGCGACAATGTCCATAGTTACTGCTGTAATTTCATTTACTGCTGCAATTTATCCTCTGCCTGTTCAATAACAAAAAGTAAAAGGTCATTTTTAAATTTACTTAAGCAAGATTCAGACCAATATAAGCAGTACAATAACGAAAACATGGAAAATCATCGCCTGATCTCGAAAAACCTGATCTCGATAAAGGTGTAAGGCGCTGATAAGACAATACGCTTCAAAATGAAAATATCGATCAATTAAAAGCCTCAAATATCGGTAAAAGCATAAAATACCGGCAATTCTGGGATAGTTTGGATCTTGATCGTTGCCCTGAAGTTAAAACACTGTGGAACAAAACAATGATCCTGGTTTGCGGAGTTTGCGGAAAACATCAATCAAAGTCAATAACCTGCCCGATATTTTTCTTTTCCGCCTGTGTAAGTATTGCAGTCCCTGTTGCTGCATCCTGGATTGCAATGCCCACTGTTTTAAAAAAGGTGACCTCCTCTTTATTTTCACGGCCTTTTTTTCTGCCGGCAATGATTTCACCTATTTCAGCATGAATTTCTGCTTTGTTTGCAATGATCTCACCTGCTTCTGCAAGACAGGCATCTTTTGAATCCACGATTATTTTTGAAATTTCCATTGTTTTTGCATCAAGTTCTTCCATATCCGGTGTGAATGATCCAACGCCGGTTATATGGGTTCCCGGCTGAATGTAATTACCGTCAAAAACTGGTTTATATGAATTTGTCGCCGTTATAATAATATCAGATGATGCAACAGCTTCATTAACAGGAATATCGGTTTTAACTTCAGGTGAGTTTTTAAAACTTTTTACAATGGCTGCAATGCGCTGGGCTGACCGGTCGGAACGATCCATGATGTTCACCTGTTCTATGCTTCGCACAGCAAATAACGCTTCCAGTTGTGAAAAACCCTGGATTCCTGCTCCGAAAAGAGTCGCGGTTTTTGCATTTTTGTTTGACAGCCATTTTGCGGCAAGCCCACCAAGCGCACCTGTACGAAGAGCGGTAAGGCTTGCCCCTTCAATCATTGCAAGAGGAATACCTGTTTCAGTATCAAGGACAATAACAAGACCGTTCACCGTGGGAAGATTGTATTTTCTGTTATTTTCATAAACAGAAACCAGTTTGATTCCAAGGGAATTTGATTCTTTTAAAAAGGCCGGCATGAGAAGGGTTGTGCCTTTTTCCCCTTCAATCCTGCTTCTCAAGGGGACCATCGCATTCCCGCAGGAAAATTCTTTAAACGCTTTTTCAAGAATCTCAATTGTATCTGCCATGGAGATCGCTTTTTTCATATCTTTTGAATTGATAATACGAATTTTCATTTTTTTTCCTTTTCATAAGATCCGGCAGCAGTGGAATTCGTCCTATATAGGCAATACGTTCCAAAAGATACTCCCGGAAAGATGTCCATAATTTTCTCCATCATTCCAATCCTGGAAATTTCTTAACTTTTTGTGTTTACCATAATTCCAACAAATCCTTATGGTAAATCACAGCCCATTTTTTTACCATTTTTTTAGTCCTGTTCGGTAAATCACCCTCAATTATTTCAAGCGGTTCAATTTAAAAAACCCCGTTGTATTCGCCATAAAGGGCATGGAAATGTGGAACGCCGTGTTCTCTAAAATACATTTTTATCAAAATTCCATAAAATCTTGCTATAACTGCCATTAGGCAGATCTGAAGACTTTCGGACAGCCTCAAAGAATCGAAGCTTCTGACAAATACTGGGTCGAAGACGCAAAGCCAACTCTTATGATTAATGGTACTTTACAGGAGTTTCATATAAAAAAGCAGGGCATCTATTTTGGAATAGATTTTTCTTAGAAAGGACTTAATCGATCCAAGAATCTGTATCTGGCTTTCTTTTTCCCATTTTTCCTCCGCCATAAGAGACTCTATTTTTTCCATTTCAACGTCTCCGATCTGAAACCCGTCCATTAATTTATCATGGAAATCCCTTGAAACAGCAGGAACAAGTTTTACAAAATACTTAGATCTTAAATCAGCGCTGTATTCATTCAGATAAAGCACAACTGACTGCAGGGTCTGTTTTTTTATCCTTGTCCCGGCACTTTTTAAGCCTGAAAACCCTGATGGTCTGATTTTTTCTTTAAAAACCCTGCTCATTAGATAGGCTATAAAATGAAAACAGAATCCAGCCATGGAGTCAAACTTTATTCTGGCACTGTATTTTGTTGCAAAAACAGGCTTTGGAGGAGCAAGTCCCATTATCCCCTTGACAGATTTCAGATCAACGGGATCATACGCAGGTTTTCGGCTTTTAGAATCCTTTTTTTCGAACAGTTCTGATTTCCCGGGTTGAGACTTTCCATATTCAGGCGGGGCAATCTGAAATTCTTTAGTCAGGTCGGTAAATTCCGCAAAAACTGACAGCGGATCAAAATGGTTTGAAGAATAAACATCTCTGAAGCATTGATCAATTTTCCGTTCCTGTGCTTTGATAAAACCCGCAACTTCCGATGTGAAGGTTTCTGCCATAAAAGAATCAAATACTGCCCTGAAATCATGGAACATATGATAAATTGTGCTGTTGAAACCTGTTTTATGAAATTGCAGCTCGTATTTTTCATAATCAAAATTAAAGTTTAAAATAAATTGTCTTATTTTTTTGTACACCCTGCCATCCGGGGTATCAAAAAACAGGTGCAGCTCCTTTTCAATATCGGATTTCAAAGTTTCAATTGAAAGTTCAAGGGCTGTGTTTATTGTTGAATCAAATTTGCGGGCACGTTCATGCATCAGCTTAATGTTCCGGACTGCAGTCCCGGCCTTTGTAAGATTTTCTGATAAAAGCTGCAGGAATAAATCAACTTTTTTCTCTGCATTATTTTCCATTATCCTGATATGTGCAACATGATTTGCAACAAGGAGCAGATTTCGCTCATGGGTGAGTGTACTGTTCAGTTCAGAATAAAAATTTTCCGTCATTCTGTTGGAATGGGAAACAAGATCTGTATCCTGCTGCCAGTTTTTTAGACGATTCTTATCCTTAACCGATAAAGATGAATTCAGTGAATTAAAAAAAAGATTGTAAAGTGATGAAAAAGTAAAAACCGAAGGATTCCGCTTTAAGTAGGAGATATCATTTTTAATCCTGTTTTCCACATCAATAAGGTCATTCAGTGAAACATGCTCATCAATATCAAGATTAACAATGAAAAAAACCCTGTCAATAAGCCCCATGTTCCGGATGATATTGAGAAATTTAATATCTGCTTCCCTGATGCCGCACCGGCTGCTTACAAGGTAAATTATCATGGATGATGAAACAAGGTACTCCTGGATCTGGACCATGTGGTTCGGATTTGTGGAATCACTTCCCTGGCAGTCGGCAATTTCAATACGAAAGTCAAGATTAGAGTCTGCAACATAAAGGCATACGTCTTTAACAAAAAATGCAAGGGAATCATTTCCTGTAAATTCTTTATAATCATCAAAGTTATCACCGGAAAAAACAAGTTCAGTGCTTTCAGGCTGAATTTTAGTTTTTATGCTTTCAAATCCGTCAAGGGCCTGGTTGATGATCACCGCCTCCTGCCTGAGCCCTGTTTTTGTTACTGAATTGGCATGGCAGAGCTGCCTTTTAACCTGATTCAATAATTCCCTGTCTTTTTTTCTCCTTAGATCAAACCATTTTCCGTTAATATCAAAGTTTATATCATTTAAAGCTGCCAGATTTTTCAAATCAGGGAAAAATAAAAGATTTTTTTCCATTTCATCATTGATCTCATCCCAGGATTTTAATGCAACAACAGCCTTTAATGATTTACCTTTCCTCACCCTTGTGACAATGGAAGTTACGACACCGGCTCCCCTTTTAAGGACATCCTTTTTTAACCAGGAATTGATGAATGTACTTTTGCCCGATTTAATCACCCCTACAACTGCGATTTTAATAATCTCCGACTTTAAATGCCGGGAGATGGACTCACAGGCTGCAAGTTCCCTTTTTATTGTATTATCGTACATCCCGGGAATTGACTTCATCCTGTAAAAGGCTGCGGAAAGATCCCGGGTAATTTCTTCTATTTTTTCAATTAACTGCTGATCTGCATCCATAAATAAAAAATTTCCAAAAAAGACCAAAAAAGACAGGGTGAAATTTACACATAACGGCCATGATGCTGCCCCGAATTCAAACACAGGTTCTGCTAAAAGAATAGACACCCTGGAAAAAACGAAACTGTTGAGCCTTAAGATCTCCGGCTTTGGCACAGGTTTAATTTTAAGCAGAATCAGGCATGCCCGGGTGTACTTGAAAAATTATCCGGAGTAACTCCCATGCTCATCATGGCCTGTTCCCATTTCATATCTATTGCTGTATGAAATATGATTTTTTCGGATATGGGACAGGTGAGCCATGCATTATCCATAATTTCATTATCAAGCTGCAATGCACCCCATCCGGCACACCCAAGCATAATTAGAAACAGATCAGGGCCATCTCCCCCTGCTATGGCTTCAAGGATATCCCTTGTATTGCTCAATGCAAGCCAGGGGGTAATATTCATGCATCCGTTCCAGTGAAAAGGAGGGCCGTGGAGAACAAAAACAGATCCTGGCTGGACAGGACCGCCAAGATGCACGGGAATAGTATCAACATGGTCTCCACTTTCAATTTCAAGGTCATCAAATAGTTCCCTGCCCGTCAAAAGAGGATGTATCCTGTTGATAATAAAACCCAGCGCCCCTGATTCGTTATGCTCACACATACAGGTTACGGTTTCCGCAAAATTGGGATCAGGTAATCCTGGTATGGCCATGAGAAAATAACCTTTCAGACATTCAATATTTTCCATAAGACTTAAAATTAAGCTCCATACATTATTTAATAAAACTGCCATGAGGCAGATCTGATTTTACCAAACATTATTCTTGACATTCATCTCTCTATATC
>WGCX01000044.1 GCA_015493575.1 Desulfobacteraceae bacterium
GACATTAAAGAATTGAGAGGGTCAGGCTTTCCTTATTGTCATTATCTTAACTTTTGAGATTAACATATATTTACTGTTTGATAACAACGAATAAGAAAAGCCTGACCCCCGTTTTGCAAAATTTTCAATTAAAAAATTTGATAATCGAGTAAAAGGAAAAGATTAAAATTGAAGGAGATATGTTAATGGAGTCCAAGTCTGAAAATGGAAAAAAATCGGAAATTTTACCTGTCCAGTTGAGTTATGACAGTAAATTTCATTTCAAATGTCACAAGGGAATAAGCTGTTTTACCAAATGCTGCAGGGGAATTGATATAATGCTTACTCCGTATGATATTATAACACTTAGAAGAAAACTGGAGCTTTCTTCAGAAGAATTTCTTGCAATTTATACGGAATTAAAATTGCTGAAGAAAGCTGATCTTCCAATTGTTACAATGAAATTACTGGATGATGAACAGAAATCATGCCCTTTTGTCAGAGATGACAAAGGATGCATTATTTACGAAGACCGGCCCACCACCTGCCGCTATTATCCCCTTGGCATGGGATCATTGAGCTATTCAGGGCATTCCAGTGATGAAAAGGATCAGGAATCGGATAAAAACGATGAATTCTTTTTCATGGTTAAAGAAGATCATTGCCTTGGATTTGAAGAAAAAAAAGAATGGACAGTAGCAGAATGGCGTGAGGACCAGGGCGTGGATATCAGGGATGAAGTTAATGCCGGATGGACAGATCTCATAGTAAGAAAAAAATCTGTCCCTGCATCCATTAAATTATCTGAACAAAGTAAACAGATGTTCTTTCTTGCCTGTTACAATATTGATAAATTTAAAAAGTTTGTTTTTGAAAGCAGTTTTCTCGATCGCTATGAAGTTGATCAAGCCAGGATTGATGAGATAAAAAATGATGAAATAAAACTTCTACAGTTCGGGTTTGAATGGATACAATACATTTTTTTTCAAAAAGGCGGGTTTAAAGTCAAGACAAAATAAAATTTTAACGGCCATGAGGCCGGTGTAAAAAAAGGGGGACAGCCATTTCATCGCTGTCCCCCTGAATATATTTTTTTTTATTTCATCTCCGATCCTAACCTTGTTACGATCATGGCAGTATTAATAATCGTACCATAATTCTTTTTTTGATTCCGGATCTGTCAGTTGTTTTTCTATGTCAATATTAAAGAAATCTGCAAGGGGTTCAAATATTGCCGGATTTTCCCTCTGAATTTTTTGCGCGATGCTGATCACCCTGTTAAGTCCGTTTCTTGTCATTTTCCCTACGGGTCTTCTGCATTTGCCGGAAGGCATTCCAAGAACCTGCATCAATGTTTTCAGAGGAAGGGGGTTTCTTGCCCTGCACTTTACTTTTCCAAATGGCGTTGACTCCTCTGTAATGACAGTAACAAGACCAAGAAGGGGGTCAAGAGCTTTGTGAAGTTTCTCAGCTTCCGGCATATTCCCCTCATTGATGTACATGACCATATCGGTAAGTGCTTTTGGTGCAATATTTGTTACAACTGAGATAACTCCGGATGCTTTAATCTCAGGGTCAGTCATCATGGTAAATACAAGGCCGTCGTCTCCGGAAAAAATTGAGAAATCATCTCCACAGCATTTTCTCGTCTGTTTCATGTTTTCAATATTTCCTGTGGCTTCTTTTACCGATGAAACATTTTTATATTTTTCTGCAAGAATTCCAAGATCTTCAGGCAGTAACTGCGTGCCTGTTCTTCCCGGGATGATGTATGGAATAATCTCCATTTCCGGAAAAGCCTCTGCAACGGGTTCAATATATTCCTTTCTGATTTCAAGGGAGCTTGGTCCGTTGTAATACGGGTCAACCATGAGGACTGCATCTGCTCCTGCATCCGATGCATTCTTTACTGCCTCAAGGGCTTCGTCGGTGTTATTGCTGCCGGCGCCTGCAATGCACAGACATTTGCCCTTTGTGCCGTTTGCAACATCTGCAACCACCCTGTTGTGTTCCTCCCATTTCAGGGCAGGGCTTTCACCCGTTGTTCCAACGGCAAGGATTCCTGTGATATTATTTTTGATCTGGAACTTGATGAGTTGATCAAGACCGTCGGTATCAAGTTCCCCATTGCTGTTAAATGGTGTAATAAGTGCTGTATAACATCCCTTTTTCATAAAAACTCCTAACATTAGTGTATGAATGAAATTTTTGTTTTAACGATTACTTCAGACAGTCAGATTATTTTTAGCGGTTAAAATTTTCGTCTTTATTGAATTAAAACGAAATCAGGCATTCTGCAAAGAAATCCATACAAATTATGGATATACAAAAAAAATTAATGACAGTTGATAACAGACCTGTTTGGTATCATATATTGACAGTCAGTTCAAGTTCAAGTTTATTTTTTCTTTTTCCATGTGGTATAAAATTAAATCTGTTCCTGTAAAATCAATATGTTAATATCGTTCACGGATGATATGGCAAGGTTTTTTTCTTGACAGAAAGGGCGGTTAAAAATACAATGGTACAAGAATGAATTGTCACACTGCCTGTTAAAGGGCTTTTTTTTTATTTTTTAAATTATAATGACCATAAATATAGAAGTTCTTAATTTTTAAAAATTTCTACTCTGGATGGGATTTAACATAAGTTTCTTATAACCCCCATGTCCTTCGGACACAAAATCAGAGATTTTGACAAAGCATGAAACTCCACACTGAAGGCCGCCTGGAACAGGTATTACCCTGAACGGATTAAATGGCAGTGGGGCACAGGACGTGACAGGAACTGCCATTTCCCTCGGAGCAAATCATGGATGATTTGCGAGGCTCGAAGAGATGCGAATGCATACATGAGTGAAGGGTAATACCTGTTCCCGGTGGCCGGATCGAAGCGAGTTTCATATAA
>WGCX01000045.1 GCA_015493575.1 Desulfobacteraceae bacterium
ATCCGAGAAAGGATATGGGTATGCCCATGGCGCCCACAGTATCCCATACACCGACAAATTTAATTTCTCTTGATTCATAGGAATGCTTTTCTCTGAATTTTATGGATTGTTCACCTTCAGGAGCATAAGCTGCCCCATTCCTTTTATAATGGTTAAACGCTTTCTGGATTAATGATGCATCCTGCCTTTTAATTATTCCGCAATTATTAATCAAACCACATAAACAGCGGATCGTATATGCTCCCCTGCTGAAACCAAACAGAAAAAGTTCATCACCCGGATCAAAGTTCTGAACAATATACCGGTAATCGTCCATTATATTCTTATTTAACCCCCTGCCGGTTGCTCCACCTATCACAGAATCATAGTAAGATCCAACTCCCCAGTCATAAAATACCTGTTGAGGAATTGTGTCCTTCCCAACGGGTTTAATTGCCCTGGCAAGCTTCAGTACATTTGTGGAAAAATCTTTTTTCAGGTTTTTTTCAGGTCTATTCCATGTGCCATCTGCACAAATTACAATTCTTTTCTGCATCATACACCTCCTGTTTAAAATACTGCCCTTGTCAGATTTTTTGATTCTTTGAGGCTGTCTGAGACTCTCCGGATCGGCCTCATGGCCATTTAAAGAAACTTTACAGGAGTTTCATTGGAAATAAAAGATAATATTGTAAATATTCGACCTTAGGATCGAAAATCTTATAATCGGAATTCTGCGCTATTTCTGTTCAACTTATTTCATCTCCGATCCTTATCATGTAAATTCCGGAAAGGCAGGGCCCTGTTTTAAAAAAGAGAAAAACCTGTTCTTGCATAGGTTCTTGCATATAGTGCAAGAGTTATGATAAGCTCTTCATACTTTTCATGACCAACCGATTTTCTATTGTGAACATGAAAAATTATTTTGGGATTCTTTTTTAAGAAGGAGCTCAATTTTGACAAAGTAACAAATACTCTTTCTATGTTCGTTGAGAGGCTCTGTAACGCAGCTCAGATCTGCCTCATGGCAGTTATTTAGAGCCTTTTCCCTGAATTTCTGTAATAAAGAACAAGAAATTGAGGCAGGCACATGGGTTGCGGGCATCACTCGCTTTAGGAGTCTTACATTATGAATGACAAACTCATGCTTCCCCTGGAATCTGATATCCAGCGTGTTTTAATGCTTGATGTCAAAGAGATTCCAAGCTTCCCTCCGGTAATGGCCAAACTGCTTAAAATCTGCAGTGATAAGGATGCCGCCATGTCAGACCTTTCCCGGCTTGTGGAAACAGATCCGGGAATATCCGCTAAAGTACTGGGTATTGCAAACTCTCCACTGTACGGCCTGAGACAAAAAATAAGGGCTGTTTCCGAAGCAGTCATTCTTTTAGGGTTTGACGAGATAAGGAAAATAGCCCTGGGAGTCACTGTTTTTGAGAAAGTGTTGAAATCGGGAAATCAAAAGAAGTTTGACAGGATTTTTTTCTGGCGCCACTGCCTTTGTGTGGCCATCTTAAGCCAGCTAATTGCCGGGGAAATTAAATATCCAACGCCCGGGGAGGCATATACCTGCGGACTTCTGCATGACATGGGAAAAATTTTCTTTGACCTCCAGGGCCGGGTAAATTATGGAGATTTCATCACAAAAGAAGCAAAATGCACAACCCCGCTGATCATGGATGAGAGGGAACTCATGGGTATGGGGCATGATGACCTTGGAGCCTATTACGATTTCTTGTGGAACCTGCCCGAATCCATTGTTTTAACCACAAAATACCACCACCAGCAATTTGGGCACATAGGTCTTTCAAAAGAAGAGATGCAGCTGATCTCCATTGTTTCCCTTGCTGATTTTCTTGCATGAACCCAGGGTATGGGATCCATTGATATCATCAGATCCCCGATTCTTCAGCCTGAAGTTGAAAAAACAATTCCCTTGAACAAAATTGACTTCACAAAGGTCATTCAACGTATGGACAGGGAAATGGAAACCACGTCAAAATTTTATGGCTTTATTTTCCCTTCCTTAAGCCAGTTCAGGGAAAACCTTCTCAGGGCAAATCTCCAGTTATGCCATATCAACACAATCTATTATTTTCTTGAACAGCAGCAGACCCAGCCTGCCGAGACTCCAAAATTGACTGACAGTATCACTTCTCCCCACAGCAGCCTTGACCCAAAAATAATTATCCCGGCAACACTTAAGGCTATTCATAAAGATTTCAAGTTCGACAGGCTGTACGTCATGACGGTTGTAAAAACTCTGAGAAGTCTTAAAATCATTGAATATTTTATGGTAATCGTACCTTTCTGCAGTCATAAAAAAGTCATTGGTATTCTCGGCATGGACAATATCACGTCAAAAAAAATTATTCCGCCTGATGTTGTATCCTCCATTGCCATTGTGGCCAATGAACTGGGCATTGCCATGGAAAATGCAGCTGCCTTTAGAGAAGCAAAAGCCATTTCCCTCAAGGATGGTTTAACAGGTCTTTTGAACCGTCTG
The DNA here is from genome assembly GCA_015493575.1 of Desulfobacteraceae bacterium. Lineage (GTDB taxonomy): Bacteria > Desulfobacterota > Desulfobacteria > Desulfobacterales > Desulfobacteraceae > WGCX01. The sequence goes on from WGCX01000045.1 coordinate 2,486, forward strand.
GCCATTGACGAACTCCTGGCAAAATCATTCCGAAAAGCGGTGGAAGGGAAGGAAACTCTCTCCCTTGTGATGCTTGATATAGATTTTTTCAAAAAGGTCAACGATACCTTCGGGCACCAGACCGGAGATATTATCCTTAAGCTGATTGCCACCACCTTAAAGAAACTGTCCAGACCCTTTGACCATGTTGGCCGTTATGGAGGCGAAGAATTTATTATCATCCTGAATAATACTGATTTGTCAGAGGCCCTTGTTTATGCCGAAAGAATCCGGAAGGAAATAGAGCATCTCGGAAAGCTCCTTGCCAACAGGTTCCCGGGCCTTTCCCTCACCGTAAGCGCAGGTGTCAGTCAATACCAGAAAAATATCAAAAACCGGGACGCTCTTATTACAAAGGCGGATAAAGCCCTTTATGTGGCAAAAAAAACAGGTAGAAATAAAGTATCAAAGGGATAAGGGATAGGGATAAAAACTTGCTTTTTGCTAAAGAAAGTATCGAAAATCCCTAAAGTTTAAAATATTACTGTTCCCCTGATACAAGCACAACATGTTGTACTTGTATCAGGGGATGTTCGTTATAAATTTTCTGGATCAGACGTGCCCAGTTCTGTCGGGAATCTTTACCGGCTTTTATTCCAGCATTTCCATCAGATCTCCACGCCGGAAGGTAGCAGACAATTGCTGCAGTGAAATTTCACGCTGTCCGTAAAAAGTATTGAGAGCGTTCTGAACTTGATCAATAGATTCCTGGTAATAATTTTCTTTGTTCTCCTTAAATATGGAAAATAATTCCTGAAAATTTTTATGGGAAATGTCGTCCACTGTTATCCCTTGCCTAACAAGCAGTTGCCTGCCCTGCAACATTGCAAGATAATGTGAGGCGTAGGGGAGGAAATCAGGTGGATTCTCAGCAGTAGGACGTTTTCGTTCATTCTCCACATAACGAAATATCATCACTGCCAGCACTGCTTGAGCAGCATTGATTTTATCGAAAATAGTCGAGTATAATTTTCCGAAATGTTCCTTGCGCCGAAATTTAGCCTGCTGCGGTTTTTCTCTCCAAATGGCAAGAGTCGCTTCTGCCACAATGGAGCTGGTAATAACCGATGAACCACCACCACCTTCCTCACGCTGGCGCTTATAGGTATATCCCAGATCTTTGATCCCGATTTCCAGCTGCTTCTGTATTTTATCATTGGATCTCAGGTCACGGAGATCTACCGGATTCTGGCTGTTCGTAGCGTAGGTAATATCACGAACAAAATCTTTTTGGTTTTCAGACAGTTGATAGATACGGATCATGACAAAGGCGGATCTGCCGACAAATCCCGGCAAAACCTGGTTAAGAGTTTGCTGTATGGTCTTACAGGTTTGCCCGCCATTGATAACCTGCATGTTTTTTACTTGAATCTGGTAATCACTCTTTTGGAAGGCATTGTAATCAAATTTATCACAGACCACAGTGATACCGTTATTGAAGAAATAAAATTTGTCTGATTTGTCCGGATCTGAAAGTGTTTCATGGATACCTCTATTCACGCGGTTGGGGTGCAGGCCGAGATAACGCCGTATATTACGTTCCAACAGGTTATCGCCATGATCGTTAAAAAGACGTTGAATTTCCTGAACAGAAATGCGACCAACCAATACGCGCATGAAATTCATATCTTCAACAATTGCCTGTCCATTAAGGATCAGGTTGGTATCGACCTGTTTGCTGCGTTGGAGGATTTGAACAATGGAGTTGTGATTAAAATGAATAAAATGTACACTTTCCCCAAAGTCATTTTTGGCTTCAGTAATCCAGTTGTCCGCCTGTTCAGTCCATGGTTCTCCGTTATTGCAGAGTATTACTCTCACTACGGGAATATATGCATCACGAATTAAAGACCGTATCTCTTCAATTTTTGGTGCAATTTTTTTATTAAGTGTAACTTTACGGGCAGGGTCAAACAATACCTGAACAGTGTTTACCGCTTTTTGAACACCATTTTCCGGGAAATTGGCTGTTCCACTTAAATCCTTGACCTTGTATTTCCCCTGAAACAGGGTGACAACAAATTCGCCATCATCCACCTCACCTATATGCAGTCCATCAACACCCGCATCATTTCCGCCTTCAGTGAGTAATTCTGCTGCTTCTTCCAGAGTAAATTCCAAAGCTGTGGACATGCAGAGCAAAACAAAAGCTGCTGATTTTTTCTTATTTGTGTCATTCCCGATCGGCAGCCAATCCGCATGATCTTCGATAATTCCGACAATTCGCTGATCAACAATGCTCGCATTTATATTCATTGGAAATTTCTCCTATTTTATCCCAACCTGTTCCTGAAAAGTCTTTTAGTGCCTTGCCCCCGAATTTCTGTAAATTCGATTTTCAGTAAATACTCAGGTTTTTTTCAGGTCTATTACATGTGCCATCTGCAAAATTACAATTCTTTTCTGCATCACACACCTCCTGATTAAAAAATTGCCAGTAAAATACTACCAGTAAAATGTTACCTCAAAATAGGGCCATTAATCCACCTCTTATTTAAAAAAATCCGCATCTTAATTTTAAAGAAACTTTACAGGAGTTTCATTTAAAAT
>WGCX01000046.1 GCA_015493575.1 Desulfobacteraceae bacterium
AAGTTGAACAGAAATAGCGCAGAATTCCTACCCCATGTACAAGGAGCATTAGAGGTTGCATACTCAACGTATTCGGTCTTTGATGCAACGAAGTAGATGGGATAGAAGACAAGCAATCTCGTTCAAGTTATAAAATTTTCGATCCTAAGGAAGTGTAATTAATGTTTCTTCCTGTAACACAAAAAGAAATTTTTAATCTTGGGTGGAAAAAGCTTGATGTCATACTTGTAACCGGTGACACTTATATTGATTCTCCCTTTACAGGAGTTGCCGTCATAGGAAAAATTCTTGTTAAACATGGATTCAGGGTCGGGATAATCGCCCAGCCCGATGTTGATTCGGATATTGATATAAAACGACTTGGAGAACCGCAGCTTTTCTGGGGCATAACCGCAGGGGCCGTGGATTCCATGGTTGCCAATTACACGGCATCCAAAAAATGGAGGAAAACAGATGACTATACTCCGGGCGGCATAAATAACAGCCGTCCTGACAGGGCAGTGATTGCCTATACCAATCTTGTAAAAAAATATTTCAAAAATACCTGTCCCATTGTACTTGGCGGAATCGAGGCAAGTCTCAGACGGGTCTGTCACTATGATTTCTGGTCAAACAAAATCAGGCGGTCCATACTTTTTGATGCAAAGGCAGACTGTCTTGTTTATGGCATGGCTGAAACAAGTGTTGTCCAGATTGCCACAGCTTTTAAACAGGCAAAAATATCAAAGAAAGAGTCAATCAACAAGTCAATCAACAAGTCAAAAGTAAATTCAGGTAAGGAACAAAAATCACCAGACAAAAATGAGTTAAAAGAGAATGAGTTAAAAGAGAATGAATTAAAAAAGAAAAAATCTAAATATCAACGGGAAAAAAATTCCATTGAAAATTCAATATCAGGCATCAGGGGAATCTGTTATATATCAAAAACAAAGCCTGAAAATTATGTCGAACTTCCGGGGTTTAAAGAAGTTCTGCAGGACAAAGATAAATTCATTAAAAGCTTTAACATTTTTTATAGAAACAATGACCCTCTGACCGCTGCAGGAATTGTACAGAAACAGGATTCAAGATTTCTCATCCAGAATCCACCATGTTTGTATCCCGATATCAAAGGCATGGATGAGATATCCGATCTTGATTTTGAAAGAGATGTTCATCCTTATTATAAAAAGAAAGGAAAGGTGAAAGCCCTTGATACCATCCGGTTTTCCATTTCAACACACAGGGGATGTTACGGGGAGTGCAGTTTCTGCGCCATTGCCGTACACGAGGGCAGAACAATAAGGTGGAGAAGTAAAGAATCCATTTTAAAGGAAGCACTTGCAATTACAAAACATCCAGGGTTTAAAGGCATTATTTCCGATGCAGGCGGTCCCACGGCAAATATGTACGGTTATGAATGCAGAAAAAAACTTAAATCAGGTGCGTGCAGGGATAAAAGATGCCTGTTTCCCTCTGTATGTAAAAATCTTGAACCTGATCATTCAGAACTAATTGAAGTTTTTGAAAAAATTTCAAAATTAAAAGGAGTAAGAAAAATATTCACAAGTTCGGGTATAAGATATGATCTTGTTTTCAGTGATAAAAAATATGGCGAAACTTATCTTAAACAAGTCGTTTCTAAACATGTATCAGGGCAGTTAAAAGTGGCTCCTGAACACTCTGAAAAAAAAGTTCTTGATCTCATGGGAAAGCCCGGTACGCATTCTCTCTGCAAATTCAAGAAAAAATTTGACGCTCTGTCAAAGAAAGAAAATAAAAAACAATTTCTCACATATTATTTCATTGCAGCACATCCCGGATGCACAATTGGGGATATGGAAAAACTCAGGCAGTTCATAAAAAAAGAACTGAAACTAAAACCGGAACAGGCCCAGATCTTCACTCCCACACCATCCACATATTCAACCCTGATGTATTACACTGGAAAAGACCCTTTTTCAGGAAAAAAGATATTTGTTGAAAAAAATATAAAATCAAAGGAAAAACAGAAGCGCAAAATTACTGGCTGAAAATTTCATTTTATTTCCTGCCAGTGAGTTAAACATTAACATTTTTATTGCACGATAATATTCAAAGTGTTAATGTGCAAAAAAAATGTTATATAGGATACTTTCATGGATCAGCTTGCAAGAAATTTAAAGCGCTATCTAAAGGAAACATTGGATATTGATGTACGCCCGAAAAAATTCTTAGGAACTGATAATCTGCCGATATTCCTTCGGAATATGTATGTTGTTTTTGAAGTTCGTATTTTGGATATGTCTTGCCTGGTAATGGCTGCGAAGGACAAGACAGAGCAAACCCCTGCAACCATCAATAAGCACATGATCCAAATTCGAAAAAAGTGGCAGGATGAGGTGATCTATTTACAGCAGCAAATGACCGCATACAATCGTAAGCGGTTGATCCAGCACAAGATACCTTTTGTTATCCCTCTAAATCAAATGTATCTTCCATTTCTTGGTATTGACCTGCGCGAGCACTTTAAAAAAATCAGGGAAACAGAAGCGAGTTTCAGCCCGTCCACACAAGTTGTTGTATTATATTACTTATCCCAAAACGTGCAACTTCGCTTAACACCCAAAAAGTTGGCCAATGAACTTGGCTATAGTATTATGACGATGACCCGCGCATTGGATGAATTGAATGGTGCTGGTCTTGGCACAATAGCCATGGAAGGACGTGAACGGGTTCTGCGTTTTCATCGGGATAAAAAACAGGTTTGGGAAACCGCTCTCCAACGGTTGCGCAGTCCCGTTAAAAAAAGATTATGGGTGAAGGATTTTCCCAACGAATTTTTTGGATTGGGAGCAGGCCTTTCTGCTTTGGCGCACTATTCTAATTTAGCGACACCTAAGAATCCAGTGCTCGCTTTAGAGGGGAAGCACTGGAAACAAATCTGTAATACCAATAATGTAATGATCCTGGATATTGCCGAAGCCAATGCCAGCGAATTGGAAATTTGGAGTTATTCCCCAAAACTATTTGTAGAAAATGGAGTGGTGGATCGCCTCTCTCTTTTTTTGAGTATGAAGGAGGATAATGATGAACGGGTCCAATCTGCGCTGGAAGGCATGATGAAAGGAATTGAATGGTAAAAGGAATTAATCAATTTAAGGCTCACTTCGGAGATTTCAATGATCGGTATGTATTGATTGGCGGAGTTGCTTGTTTTCTTTCCCTGGACGAGGCTGGATTGGATTTCAGGGTCACAAAAGACCTTGATATCGATGGTATTCCTACGGTTCCTCCTGAAATCATTATTCCTTTAAAGGCGATGGCCTGGCTGGATCTCACTGAAAGGCGAGATGCAGGTGAAAAAGTTGATGACCATGACATTAAGAAACATAAAAACGATATTTTTCGATTATTCCAGGTTATTGATCCCGGCATACGCATTGCCCTGCCGGAAGCAATCAAAAATGATATGCAACGCTATGGTAAGCCCCTGAAAGCAAAAGATAGAACTGGGGTCGGATTCCCTGTTTATGGCTTTAATGGTGTTGTTGGCTACCATAAGGATTATATCGTTCAAGGACCGGGTATCATTATTGGCCGGAAAGGTTCAATGGGTGAGGTGACATGGTGTGATGAAAATTTTTACCCAATTGATACAACATTTTATGTTTCTGATTTGTTAAATGTATCAGGTCTATTTTTCCACTATTTTCTTCTTAAGAGGTATAATTTTGAGAAAATAGGCTCTGATTCAGCGGTTCCAGGGTTAAATCGTAACGCAGTCTACTTGATTGATTTCGTTGTGCCATCTTTGGACATAATTAATCAATTTAATGTTGTTGCAGAGGGTATTTTCAAAAAAATCAAAAATAACACCGAACAAATCCAAACCCTATCCAAAACCCGTGATACCCTGTTGCCCAAATTAATGAATGGTGAAATACGCATAGGTGTGGATTCCCGTAGGGGCGGTTCGCGAACCGCCCCTACGCGAACCGCCCCTACGCGAACCGCCCCTACCATCAAACCATTGGGGCGTTTGGTTGGCGCATTTAAAACCACATCAACAAAACAAATAAACAATATGCGCAATACGCCGGGCGAAAAATTATGGCAACGCAATTATTGGGAACATATTATCCGCAATGAAAATGAATACCGCCGGATTGCGGAATATATCCGCAATAATCCGGCAAAATGGGAAATGGATAAATTGAACAATGGCGCAGGAAATCAGGTGATGGAGCCGCAGGCAATTTATAATGAGGAGGTGTGGATGGTATGAGCCTTATGAACGAAGACGTCATTGAACAAAACCTGATTCGCTTTAATACGGTTTTTGAATCCGAAGAGGTCAAGGATGATAAAATCGAACCTGTAAAGCTTTTGAGGCTACCTATTTAAAAGTTGATCACTGAAATTAGCTGATTTAATATAATCGATCTGTTTCTTATAAACGGCCATGAGGCCGAGCTTGACTGCGCTGCGGAGCCTTACAACGAATATAGAAAAAGTATTTGTGACTCTGTCAAAATAAAGCTTTTTCTTATAACTGCCATGATGCGCTGCATCACAACAAAAATTGAAAGTTAAATTTTAAAAGACAGAATGGTTCTACCATTCTGTAACTTATTGAAATAATGAGATTTAAAATTTCTTTCATATAAAAAAACCGCCATGAGGCAGATCTGGATTCTCTCAGAGTGCCTCACAACAAACTATGAAGTAAACATAATTGTTTGCATTTTGTTTTATGTAAAAAAATATTGATTATCCATAGAATTTTCTGTACCACTTTACAAAACGTTCAAGTCCGTCCTCTATTGAAGTTTCCGGTTTAAAACCTGTATCTGCTTGTAATTCATCAATATCTGCATAGGTTGCAGGCACATCTCCGGGCTGCATGGGTAGCATGTTTTTAACGGCTTTTTTTCCTATGAGTTTTTCAAGTGTTTCAATGAAATAGTTGAGTTTTACAGGCATATTATTGCCGATATTGTATATTTTAAATGCCTTTTTACCGGCAGCTAAATTATCTCCTGTATTATCAGAGACCGGAGGCATTCCCATGATTTTAATTACACCTTTAACAATATCATCAATGTATGTGAAATCTCTTTTCATTTTACCGTGGTTGTAAACATCGATGGGTGTGCCTTTAAGAATCGATTTTGTAAATTTAAAGTATGCCATGTCAGGACGTCCCCATGGACCGTACACAGTGAAAAAACGAAGTCCTGTAACTGGAATTGCGTAGAGGTGACTATAGGCATGTGCCATTAATTCATTGGATTTTTTCGTTGCTGCATAAAGGGAAACCGGATGGTCAACATTATCATCCGTGGAAAAAGGCATTTTTTTATTTGCTCCATAAACCGAGCTGCTTGAAGCATAAACAAGATGATCAGGCATTGAATGTCTGCATCCCTCAAGTATGTTTGCAAATCCCACAAGATTGGAGTCCACATATGCATCGGGATTATCTATGCTGTAACGTACACCTGCCTGGGCGGCAAGATTGACAACAATGTTAAATTCATTGTTTTTAAAAAGTTCTTTAACGGCATTCCGGTTGGCAATATCCATTAAAATAAATGAAAAATTGTCATATTTTTTTAAAATTTCAAGTCTTGCCTTTTTAAGTTCAACATCATAATAATCATTGAGATTATCGATACCTGTCACGGTATCCCCTTTATCAAGAAGTGCCTTTGACAGATGAAAGCCGATAAATCCGGCTCCTCCAGTTATAAGTATATTCATGTAGGTTTTCCTTTTTTTGTATTTTTCAGTTCTATCAAAACTGCTGTTCAAAGTATCGACAGTTAAACCCCCGACGACAGGTCTATCCAGCCCATCAGGCCCCCAGGAGGAATCAGCTCCTTCTGTCCTGCCGGGCGTTAAGAAGCGCAGGCTGTCTGAAAGAATCCAGACAGGGCCCATGGTCATTATATGAGGGTTAAGGCTATGATGTCAATATTTCTTTTTTTTATAACGGCCATGAGGCCGGGCGGGACTGCGCCGCGGAGCCTCACAACGAACATAGAAAAAGCAGTTGTGACTATGTCAAAATAGACTCTTTCTTATAAAAAGAAAGCCTTTGTAGAACAACGTGTGACTTTCATTTTTAGACAGAATCCTTGATTCTTTGAGGCAATCCGGGTAAATCGAGGCAATCCGGGCAAATCCCGGTGGGCTTTATGACAGTTATATGGTTTGCCAAGGATTATATATTTTTGCAATCAAATGAATTTGACTTTTAAGATAAATAGTTTTAAACAATGAATTTAATTTTGAGGATAAATATGGAAGTTTAATGGTGTTTACAGAAATTTCATCACTTTATAGAATTTTTAAGGAGAGTGAAAAAATGAAAAACAGATTAAAATTGTTTATAGATATGGTTTTGTTTGTTGCCCTGTTATTTCTAATTTCAGGCTGTATGAGCTCCACCATAATGAGCAAAAATAATAGCACCGCAGCTGCAAATCAGGTTACAGAGCATGATACCATAGTAAAAAAGAAGCCAACAGCAGTGTATTATGATTTTGATGATATTCTTATTCCCAAAGAACTTAAAATTGTCAACAATTCAACTGTGCTTGTAAGCACCCCGGGCTACACTTCAGGTATAATGACGCTCAGGGGAAGAGTTGAAAAAAGGTCTCTTACTGCTTTTTTTGTTAATAACATGGAAAAGGACAACTGGAACAGAGTCAGCCAGATAAAGTCTCCTGCATCCACAATCATGATTTTCCGGAAACCTGCAAAATGGGCGGTAATAACCATCAGGGACAAAGATTTTTATACATATGTTGAGATTGGTGTATCTCCCACCATTGACAACAATGCTAATGAATCATCTACTTCTGAGAAAAATATTTTTAATTGATATGACTTTTAAAGGAAAAAATATTATTCTCGGTGTATGCGGCGGTATTGCTGCATATAAGGCTGTTGAGCTGTTAAGACTCTTGAAAAAGGCAGGGGCTGAAGTAAGGGTTGTGATGACTGAGTCAGCCCTAGAGTTTGTGGGAGAGTTGACTTTCAGGGTCCTTTCTGAAAATGATGTGTGTACCGGGCTGTTTAATACTGATGTTTCCTCGGTGAGACATATTGAATGGGCCAATGATGCCGATGCCGTTGTTATTGCCCCTGCCACTGCAAATATTATTGGAAAACTTGCCAACGCAATTGCAGATGATGCACTTTCCACAATTATGCTTGCAGTTACTTCGCCTGTAATGATCTGTCCTTCCATGAATTCAAACATGTATGAGAATCTTGCAGTTCAGAGAAACCTTGATATACTTGAAAATGACGGGATGTTTATCCTTGAGCCCGGATCCGGAGAGCTTGCATGCAAGACAACCGGGGCAGGCAGGCTTCCTGAACCTGCCATGATTTTTGACCGTCTTGAAAAGCTTTTTGTCAAAAAGGATTTAAAGGGGAAAAAAGTCCTTGTATCTGCAGGGCCCACAAGGGAAGCCATTGATCCTGTAAGATATATCAGTAACCATTCTTCAGGTAAAATGGGGTATGCTGTTGCACGGTGTGCTGAACTGAGAGGGGCTGATGTATGTCTTGTTTCAGGCCCCGTTGCCATTGATCCTCCATTTGGAATAGACCTTGTGAAAATTGAGACAGCAGATGAAATGGCAGGTGAAATTCTTGACAGAATGGATGATGCCGATATTATCATCATGGTGGCTGCAGTTGCGGATTACAGGCCTGCTGCTCCTGAAAAGCTTAAAATCAAGAAAAAGGATAATACAAATGGCCTTTCCATATCTCTGATTGAAAATCCCGATATTTTAAAGCAGGCCGGCAAAAGAAAAAAAAGGCAGTTTTTAATGGGATTTGCAGCTGAGACAAACGATCTTGAGATCAATGCTCTTATTAAAATGGAAAAAAAGAATCTTGACATGATTGCTGCAAATCTCGTTGGTGTTGCAGGTTCTGGTTTTGGAAGTGATACAAACAAGGTGAAACTTTTTTTAAAAAACGGGAAATCTCAGGATATACCGGTGATGGAAAAAACTCAAATAGCTCACAGGATTTTTGATTCTATTCTTGCAGAACATGGGGCAGAACATGGGCGGGAAGAAATTTCTCATGTTCCATGATAATAAATTATCCGCCGATTTTTCATTTTCAAGTCTTATCAGGGATATCTCGGAATATTTTAAACTCTTAAAAAATATGGGTGTCCAATATCCCGATATTTCCCCTGAATCGGAAAAAATAATAAAAAATCTGAATATAATTGATGTTCCAATATCCAAAGAAGATAAGATCGCCGGAATTGAGCATCAGGTTAATGAAAAACTATCCTGCCTGTCATTACATGGAACAGGAGATGTCTGTGCAAAGCTTTTTTTTATCATATGTGATAAAAAAGTATCCAATACAGAAAGTAAAAAAAACAAAAAAGATGGTTTTGCCAAATATCATCAGGGGGGAGGGCGCTGTTCAGAAATTTTCCAGGGTGATGCGGGAATATTGTTTGAAAAAATTTTAAAAGCCATGAATTTAAGCAGGAAAAATGTTTACACTTCATGCATTTTAATCCCTGATTCCGGACAAAATCAGCAAAAGATCTCAAATGAAGTGGATTTATGCATTAATTTAATTAAAAAACAGATAGATATTATTCATCCTGAAGTGATATGCTGTCTTGGTGATACTGCAGCCCATGCCTTTTTAAAACAGAACACTCCCATTTCTCTTTTAAGGGACAGGTTCCATGATTACAAAGGGATAAAGGTCATGGCAACCTTTGACCCTGGTTTGCTTCTTTCTCAGCCTGAAAAGAAAAGAGATGTATGGGATGATATGCAGAGGATCATGGCAGTAATTGGGAATTCATCATGATTATTGATTCTTTTATTGAAAGCTTAAGTGCTGAACAGGGTTGTTCCGTTCATACATGCAGAGCTTACAGGCATGATTTGGAAGAGTTTATCAAATATATTTTTCCCGATGTTGATATTGATTCAGTTTCTCTGAATATGGTTTTAAAACTTGTTAAAGACAAAGATACAGATATTGTCAGGCAGTACATGGCTTTTCTTGCAGGAAACAAGGTCAAACGAAGGTACAGCGCAAGGAAATTATCCGCTTTAAAATCTTTTTTTAATTATTTTGTGAAATGCGGGAAAATTGATGTTAATCCGGCTGATAATCTGCCTGCGCCGAAACTGCCAAAAACAATACCGGATTTTTTAAGTGTTGATGATGTTTTCATGCTTCTTGATTCTATAAAATCAGACACCCTGCTTGAAAAGAGAAACCTTGCCATGTTTGAGCTTTTTTATTCAACGGGAATGAGGGTGTCTGAACTTGTAAACCTTGATATAAAAGATATTGATTTTAATAAAAAAATGATTAAGGTATCCGGGAAGGGTTCAAAACAGAGAATTGTTCCGGTGGGAAAAAAGGCGTTGGATGCCGTTAACAGATACAGGACTGCACTTGGAAAAGATTATTCCCCTGTTTTTTTAAATAAGAATAAAACAAGGCTCTCCGACAGGTCAGTAAGGCGTATATTAACAAAAATTGTTTCCATGTGCGGGCTTCATGTTCCGGTTTCCCCGCATACACTGCGTCATTGTTTTGCAACCCACATGCTTGATTCAGGTGCTGATTTAAGGGGGATACAGGAGATTCTCGGTCATTCAAGCTTATCGACAACCCAGATTTATACCCATGTTACAATGGACCATCTCATGGAAGTGTACGATAAAGCACATCCAAGAAGTTAAATGTTAACCGGTATTAAAGCAAATATTCGGCCTTTGATGCAACGAAGTAGATGGGCCGGAAGACAAGCAATTTCGTTCAACTTATAAAATTTTCGATCCTTACTATTAAATAAGTATCTTACAGTTGAGTAAATAAAGGTGGTTTTTATATGAGTGAAACATTCCACGGTACAACGATTCTTGCCGTACGTGATAAAGATAAACTTGCTGTTGCAGGTGACGGCCAGGTAACCCTTGGCACCACAGTGACAAAACACAAGGCAAAAAAGGTCAGGAGAATATACAATAATAAAATAATAACGGGTTTTGCCGGAGCAACAGCCGATGCCCTGCATCTTGCTGAAAAACTTGAAAATAAACTGGAGCAGTTTAACGGCAATCTCACAAGAAGCGCTGTGGAACTTGCAAGGGACTGGCGCACCGACAAATACCTGCGCCGTCTTGAAGCCATGATGATTGCAGCAGATGACACAAAAACCTATCTTCTTTCGGGAAACGGTGATGTCATTGAACCTGATTACGGCGTGATCAGTATCGGCTCCGGAAGTGTGGCAGCACAGGCAGCGGCCACTGCATTGATGAAGCATACCGATATGGAACCGAGACAGATTGTGGAGCAGGCCATGGAAATTGCAGCCTCTTTATGCATTTACACCAATCACAACATAACCATTGAAGAGATAAAAAAAGAAAAATAGAGAGATTATAAAACACAATGAAAAAACTCAAACCCAAAGAGATAGTAAAAGAACTTGATAAATACATAATAGGCCAGAAAGATGCAAAAAAATCAGTGGCTGTTGCCTTGAGAAACAGGTGGAGACGACGTCAGGTCCCGGAAGATTTAAGGGATGAAATAGCTCCTAAAAATATAATTTTGATTGGTCCCACAGGTGTTGGAAAAACGGAAATTGCAAGACGTCTTGCAAACCTTGCCGATTCTCCCTTTTACAAGGTTGAAGCATCTAAATTCACCGAGGTGGGCTATGTGGGCAGGGATGTTGAATCCATGATCAGGGATCTTGTGGAACTGACTGTCCATGATTTAAAGGCACGCCAGCAGGAAGCTGTGCAGGAAAAGGCTTTCGGCATTGCCGAGGAGCGACTCCTTGACCTTTTGCTGCCAAAATCGGGAAATGAAAAAGAGAATAATCCCGACGGCGGCGCTGAACCCCGTCTTGAACTTGTTAATTCTTCATCATCTTCAAAATTGTCCACAAGGGAAAAGTTGAGGAAAATGCTGAGAAAGGGCAAGCTTGATTCAAGATTTGTTGACATTGATGTTGCTGACAAATCATTTCCCATGGTTGAGATTTTTTCCAATTCAGGTATTGAGGAAATGGGTATTAACATGAAAGATATGATGGGCAGTTTAATGCCGAAAAATACCAAAAAACGCAAGCTGAAAGTTCCCGAGGCCATGAAAATACTGACTCAGGAAGAGGCAGCCCACCTGGTTGATATGGAAAAGGTTACCTCGGATGCCGTTGAAATGGTTGAGCAGTCAGGTATTATTTTCCTTGATGAAATTGACAAGATTGCAGGAAAGGCAAGTCACGGACCAGACGTGTCAAAGGAAGGGGTCCAAAGGGATCTTCTTCCAATTGTTGAGGGAAGTTCTGTTCCCACTAAATACGGCACTGTGAAGACCGATCATATTCTTTTCATGGCATCAGGTGCATTTCACGTTTCAAAACCATCGGATCTGATTCCGGAACTCCAGGGCAGATTTCCCATTCGCGTTGAACTGACTTCCCTTGGAAAAGATGAATTTAAAAGGATCCTCACTGAGCCTAAAAATGCCCTTGAGCTCCAGTATAAAGAGCTTTTAAAAACCGAAGGGATTGATCTTTCATTCACGGAAAACGCCATTGCAAGAATCGCATCCATTGCCGTTGATGTGAATAACAGGACTGAAAATATAGGGGCAAGAAGACTTCATACTTTAATGGAAAGATTACTTGAAGAACTTCTTTTTGAAGCTCCCGACGTGGATGAGAAAAAAATAGTTGTGGATGCTGATTTTGTTGACAAACAGCTCATGGATATTGTCAAGGATGAAGATCTGAGCAGATATATTTTATAATGGCTATGGGCGGATCTGGATTGGTCCATATTTGCCTCAAAGAATCAAAGATTCTGGCAAATATGGAAACTTTTATTCTTAAAGGAACTTAGCAGGAGTTTCATAAAAAAAAGGTAGTTGAGATGAACATGAACGTTGCTGATATTTTAATTGAGGCACTTCCCTATATAAGGCAGTTTTCCGGAAAGACCATTGTTGTAAAATACGGTGGACATGCCATGGTGGATCAGGGCCTGAAAAAAGATTTTTCAGATGATATTACTCTGTTGAAATACATTGGTTTAAAACCTGTTATTGTTCACGGCGGAGGCCCTCAGATCAACAAAGTCCTTGATGCCATGGGAATCACATCAAAATTTGTCAGGGGTATGAGATACACAGATGATGCAACCATGGATGTGGTTGAAATGGTGCTGGGCGGAAAAGTCAACAAGGAAATCGTTGCCGGAATCAATTCCCGGGGGGGCAGGGCAGCAGGCCTTACAGGCAAGGATGGCAATCTTATTACAGCGGAGAAAATGACCATATATCAGGATAATGCAGATAACAAACCGCCTGAAATCATTGACCCCGGCATGGTAGGCAGGGTTAAGGAAATAAATCCTGAGATCATTCATACCTTGACTGACAGGGGATTTATCCCTGTTATTGCCCCTGTGGGAGTAGGAGAAAATGGTGAGACTTACAATATTAATGCAGACCATGTGGCATCAAAAATCGCATCGGCTCTCAGTGCGGAACGTCTCATACTTTTAACCGATGTTGACGGCCTGCTTGACAGCAATTTAAAACTCATCCCTTCTGTTAATGCCGGCACCATAAAGGAAATGATTAAAACAAAAGATATTAAGGGCGGTATGATTCCCAAGATGGAGTGTGCAATGGATGTGCTTGAAGATGGTGTTCAAAAAGCCCATATAATAAATGGCACAAGGCCCCATGCCCTCTTGCTTGAACTTTTTACAGATTCCGGCATCGGTACACAGGTGTTTCAATAACGGCCATGAGGCCGGGCTGAACTGCGCTACGGTACCTCTCAACGAACATAGAAAAAGCATTTGTGACTCTGTTAAATGAGCTCTTTCATATAAAATGGCCATGAGGTCGATATGTATCTGCATCTGTATTGATTTGCCTGCACTTTTATTTTTGTAAAAAAAGATTTGCCTGCACTTTTATTTTTGTAAAAAAAATTTAATATATAGATATTGAGGGATAAACCATGAATACAAAGGAAAAAACAGACAAATATGTTTTTAATACATATTCAAGAATTCAAACAGTTTTTGTAAAAGGCCAGGGCGCAACACTCTGGGATGAAAATGGAAAACAATATACCGATTTTCTCGCAGGGATTGCAGTCTGCAGTCTTGGACATAGTCATCCCGCAGTAACAAAGGCTGTGTGTGATCAGGCAGCAAAACTTGTCCATGTTTCCAACCTTTTTTATACAGCTCCACAGGCCGAGCTTGCCAGGCTGCTTGTTGAAAAAAGTTTCAGTGACAGGGTGTTTTTTGCAAATTCAGGGGCAGAGGCAAATGAAGCTGCAATAAAACTTGCAAGAAGGTATTTTAATGAAAAAGGGCAGGGACAAAGATATAAAATTATTACAATGGAGCACTCGTTTCACGGCAGGACAATGGCAACGCTTTCTGCAACGGGCCAGGAAAAAATAAGAAAAGGTTTTGATCCCATTGTGGATGGCTTTATATATGTTCCGTTTAATGATATAGAAGCCTTAAAGAAAAATATTGATGATTCTGTATGTGCGGTGATGCTTGAACCTGTGCAGGGGGAGGGCGGAGTGATCCCTGCTGACCCGGACTATCTTAAAGCCGTGAGAAAAATATGTGATGACAACGGTATCCTGCTTATTTTTGATGAAGTCCAGTCCGGCATGGGAAGATGCGGCAGGCTTTTTGCCCACGAGATTTACAATGTAAAACCTGATATCATGACCCTTGCAAAAGCCCTTGGCAACGGACTTCCCATAGGAGCAATGCTTGCAACTGAGAATGCATCAAAGGGCTTTGCTCCGGGCAGCCATGCAACAACATTTGGTGGAACTCCCCTTATTACAAGCGCTGCCGTTGAAGTTGTAAAAATAATATCCGATCCTGAATTTTTAAAACAATGCCGGGAAAAAGGAGCTTATTTAAGGGAGCGGCTTGCCTCTCTCAAGGATAAACACAGCACAATCAAAGAGATCAGGGGTAAAGGTCTTCTTGTAGGAATGGAGATTGACGGTGATGCAGGAAAAGTTGTTTCACAATGCATGGAAAAAGGTTTTGTTATTAATGCGATTCAGGGTAAAATATTAAGATTTGCACCTCCTCTTATTATAAATAAAGAGGAAATTGACGGGTTGATTGAAGCTCTGGATAACGTGCTGGAATAAAAGAATATGTATATGCATAAAAGTAAATATTCGATCTTATCATGTAAATTTTGGACAGTGCTTCATCTCCGCCTATTTGGGACTGCGTAGCATACTAATGCTATGTGAGCAGGCCAAAATAGGCGGAGATGGAGTGCTGGCCGAATATTTACGAATAAAAGGAGAAAACAATATTGAAAAAAGACTTACTCTCTTTGCTTGACCTTGAGAAGGATGATTTTATATATCTGTTGGACAGAGCTGCAAATTTTAAAAAAAGATTTAACCAGGGCATCCATGACAGGCCGCTTACCGGAAAATCACTCGGGCTTATTTTTGATAAAAAATCCACCCGTACAAGAATTGCCTTTGAAACCGCAATGATCCAGCTTGGTGGAACACCAATTTACATGAGTACCCAGGACACCCAGATATCAAGAAACGAGCCAGCAAAGGACACTGCAAGGGTGCTTTCAAGGTATATTGATGCCCTTGCCATGCGGACTTTTGACCACAGTATTGTTGAAGAGTTTGCAGCGGCATCCTCCATCCCCGTTATAAATGCCTTAACTGATTCATTTCATCCGTGCCAGGTGTTAAGTGATATAATGACGATTATTGAAAACAAAGGCCGGTATGAAAACCTGAAAATTTCCTGGGTGGGAGACGGTAATAATGTTGCACATTCATGGATAAATGCAGCAGCCATTCTTGGATTAAATCTTTTTGTGGCATCTCCTAAAGGATATTTTGTTTCAGAAGATATCAGGGCAGAAGCACTTGAACATGGCGGTTCGCAGATTGTTTATACAGATGACCCAAAAGAAGCTGCAGATAATGCCGATGTGATCTATACCGATGTCTGGGCAAGCATGGGACAGGAAGAAGAACTTAAAAAAAGACTTAATGATTTTGCAGGATTCCAGGTGAATAAAGAACTGCTTGCCGGAGCAAAGGATGATGTCCTTGTGATGCACTGTCTTCCCGCCCACAGGGGTGAAGAAATTGCCGAGGATGTGCTTGAGGCAGAAAATGCGGTTTTCTGGGATCAGGCTGAAAACAAGCGGCACATACACAAGGCCATTCTTGAGACATTGATCTTAAAGAACAGATAAAAATATGAAGGAGAAAATACAAGTGGCAGATATAAAAAAAGTTGTTCTTGCCTATTCAGGCGGGCTTGATACATCTGTAATATTAAAATGGCTGATAGAAACATATCAGTGCGAAGTTGTTACATTTTCTGCGGATCTTGGCCAGGAGGAGGAACTTGACGGCCTTGAGGAAAAAGCCATTAAAACCGGAGCTGTAAAAGCTTATGTTGAAGATTTAAGGGAAGAATTTGTAAAAGATTATGTCTTTCCGGCATTCCGGGCAAATGCAATTTATGAAGGCCAGTATCTTCTTGGAACATCCATCGCTAGGCCCCTTATTGCAAAACGCCAGATCGAAATTGCCCACAAAGAGGGTGCAGACGGCGTAAGCCACGGTGCAACGGGCAAGGGCAATGACCAGGTGAGATTTGAATTAAGCTATCTTGCCATCGATCCTGCAATAAAAATCATTGCTCCCTGGCGGGAATGGGATCTCAATGCAAGAACACGTTTGATCGATTTTGCAAAGAAAAACGGAATAGAGGTTCACCAGACCCATGACAAGCCCTACAGCACCGACAGAAACATGCTCCATATCAGTTATGAAGGCGGAATTCTTGAGGACCCGTGGGCTGCTGCAACGGATGATATGTATATCATGTCCGTAAAACCTGAAGATGCCCCTGATAAACCTGAAATCATAGATATCACTTTTAAATGCGGTGATCCTGTTGCAATCAACGGAAAAGAGATGTCTCCGGCAGTGATGTTAAAAAATCTTAACACAATTGCCGGAAGAAACGGAATCGGAAGGATTGATATAGTTGAAAACAGGTTTGTGGGAATGAAATCAAGGGGAGTTTATGAAACTCCCGGGGGCACTGTTTTAAGGCTTGCCCACATGAACATGGAGTCCATCACCCTTGACAGGGAGGTTGCCCATTTAAGGGACTCACTTATTCCAAAATATGCCGAGCTTGTCTATAATGGATTCTGGTTTTCACCTGAAATGGAAATTTTACAGAAGATGATTGATGATACCCAGAAAAATGTTTCAGGCAGGGTGAGGCTGAAACTTTACAAAGGAGGATGCTTCGTCCTTGGCAGGGAATCTGATCAGAGCATATACAGTGAAGACTTTGCCACATTTGAGGATGATGATGTCTATACCCAGAAGGATGCAGAAGGTTTTATCAGGCTTAATTCATTAAGGCTCAGGATAAGAAAGCTTGCCGGGAAATAAAAAACATATTCCAATTGGTGCACCTGCAATACCAACCGGAACATGTACGGCATATTCACTCGTAGTTCCAACCTATGGCGAACAGCAAGGGAGCATTTCTTCATTCTTGAGACTAAATACCCCTTGTATAATGATCCCTATATATACTCTGGCCAACAATTTGCCCAAGGAAAAACAATCATGAAATATAAAGTTGCACTTCATAAATCTGAAGAGGGATACAGTGTTTCAGTGCCAGGTCTGCCCGGCTGCTGGTCCCAGGGTGAAACCACAAAAGAAGCCCTTGAAAATATTCGGTATGCCATTCGGGAATATCTTGATGCTGTGGATAAAGAACTAAGCGGATTAGATATCCGAGAAGTTCAGGTTGCTTGATAATGCCGAAAATACCCGGAATCAATCATCTTAAAGCAGTTAAAGCCCTTGAAAAGGCGGGGTTTGAAATCATCCGGCAGGGGAAACATATTGTAATGTCAGACGGTATTAGGATTCTAACCATTCCAAGGGCAAATCCGGTCAACAGTTTTACCATGGGTGGAATTGCCAAAGATGCCGGCCTGACTGTGGCGGCATTTAAAAAATTATTGTAAAATTTATAATTATCGACATAGAGGCAGAGGGGTCAGGGTAAATTAAACTCCGTATCATGGCCGTTTATATGAAAGAAATTTTAAATGTCATTATTTCAATAAGTTACAGAATGGTAGAACCATTCTGTTTTTTTAAAATTTAACTTTCAATTTTTGTTGTGATGCAGCGCATC
>WGCX01000047.1 GCA_015493575.1 Desulfobacteraceae bacterium
GTCCTTGGCAGGGAATCTGATCAGAGCATATACAGTGAAGACTTTGCCACATTTGAGGATGATGATGTCTATACCCAGAAGGATGCAGAAGGTTTTATCAGGCTTAATTCATTAAGGCTCAGGATAAGAAAGCTTGCCGGGAAATAACGGGTCTGCCCGGCTGCTGGTCCCAGGGTGAAACCACAAAAGAAGCCCTTGAAAATATTCGGTATGCCATTCGGGAATATCTTGATGCTGTGGATAAAGAACTAAAGGGAAATAATTAAAATGGCTGAAAAACTATGGGATGGAAGATTTTCCGCAGGCACTGACAAACTGGTGGAAAAATTTACATCATCCATTGACGTGGATAAAAAACTGTACGCCCATGATATAAAAGGCAGTATTGCCCATGCAAAAATGCTTGCCCATGAATCCATAATCACGTATGATGAAGCGGACATTATTGTAAAGGGGCTTGAGAATGTTAAAAAAGATATTGAAGATAAAAATTTTGTTTTTTCAGATTCCCTTGAAGATATCCACATGCACATTGAATCAGCCCTTGCTGAAAAATCAGGAGATGCAGCAAGAAAGCTTCACACGGGAAGAAGCAGGAATGATCAGGTTGCCCTTGACATAAGACTTTATATTATTGCTGAAACAAAAAAAATTATTCAATCCCTTGAAACACTGCAGAAAATTCTCGTTAACACTGCAAAAAAGTATATTGATGTCGTGATGCCGGGTTATACTCATCTTCAAAGGGCCCAGCCAGTGCTTTTTTCCCACCATCTCATGGCCTATTATGAGATGTTTAAAAGGGATGCTGACAGATTTAAAGATTCCCTGAAACGCTCGGATGTGATGCCACTTGGAGCAGCAGCTCTCGCAGGTACAACATATCCTTTAAACAGGGAATATACACGAAAACTTCTCGGATTTTCAAAAATTTCCGATAACAGTATGGACAGTGTTGCCGACAGGGATTTTGCTATGGAGTTTATTTCACATGCCTCCATCTGCATGATCCATCTGTCAAGACTCTCCGAAGAGTTTGTGCTGTGGTCAAGCTCAGAATTTGCCTTTATTACAATTTCAGATGCCTTTACCACCGGATCAAGCATAATGCCCCAGAAAAAAAATCCCGATGTGTCTGAACTTGTCAGGGGAAAAACGGCAAGGGTAGTGGGGAATCTCATGGCCATAATAACCCTTATGAAATCTCTGCCAATGACATATAACCGGGACATGCAGGAGGACAAGGAACCTCTTTTTGATACAGTTGATACTTTAAAGGCCTGCCTTGAGATTTATGCTGCAATGATTCCAAACATAGAGGTGAACAGATCTGTCATGTATTCTGCGTGTGAACATGGATTTTTAAATGCAACGGATCTTGCAGATTATCTTGTGGGAAAGGGTATGCCATTCAGACAGGCTCATTCTGTGTCAGGTAAGGCAGTTGCCTATGCCCTTGGAAAGGGAAAGGAACTTCATGAGCTTTCAGTGGATGATTTCAGGCAATTCTCAGATCTTATTGATGCCGATGTTTTTGACTATCTTTCCATAGAAAAAATGATTTCAAGAAGAATAACACATGGCGGTACAGGTTATGAAACAGTAAAAAAAGCCGTTGAAAAAGCTGAAAAAGATTTTAAACAATAAAATTGCCGACGCTTAAATTGTGCCTGTTCTATTTTTAACGAACCTTTTTTAGATTTCATATATGGTTAACATAATTATTTTTATCATTCAGGTGAATCAGATTGGAAATTTAAACAAATGAACTACAAAATTAAAAAAAATATATTTTCTGCCTCTGTGCTTTGTTACAATAACAAGTTGTCTTCTGGCAAATTAGCTGATGTTTTTTTGATGTTTATTGAGAGACTCCGCAGGGCAGTTCAGCCCGGCTTCATGGCCGTTATCTTAGTTTCCATAATGTCCGCAGGACTTTTCACTTTTGTTGCAGGCTGCGGTAAAAAAGCCCCTCCTCTTCCTTTGTTGAAATACATGCCGGCTCCGCCTGTTGCCCTGACTTACAACCTTTCCAATGACAGAATTATCCTTAAATGGACTTACAATGATAAAAAAAATCAACTATCAACATGCCGTGGATTCAGGATTTTCAGGGCAGAAAGGGATCTTTCGGGAAACGGATGCAAAGGCTGCCCGCTTCAGTTTAAAAAAATTGCAGAAGTTTCTCCGGACAGGTTAAACTTTACGGAAAAAATTAAAAAAGGATTTCAATATTATTACAGGATAAGGGCGTATTCAGAAAATAATGTCCAAAGCAGTATCTCAAATACCGTTGAGGTTAAATACCCGTGATGGAAGAAAACCTGCCTGTATTTATTTCAATTGGTTCAAATATCGGGGAAAAATATAAAAACTGCCTTAAGGGAATAGAATATTTAAATCAGCTTGAAACAACCCGTGTTACAAAAGTCTCTTCTTTTTATAAAACCGAACCGGTTGACTATACCGATCAGGACTGGTTTGTTAACGCTGTTGTTAAAATCAACACCATGCTGGAGCCTGTGAGTCTCATGAAGGCTTTAAAGGAAATTGAAGAAAAACTCGGGCAGTTTGAAAAACAGGTAAGATTCGGTCCAAGGCTCATTGACCTTGATATTATTTTATTCAAGGGAAATATCATTGATACCGGGTACCTTACAATTCCCCATCCAAGAATGCATAAAAGATGCTTTGTTTTAAAGCCCCTTTGTGATATAAACCCTGAGATTATTCACCCTGTTTTAAAAAAAAGTGCGGCAGATCTTTTAAAGAAAGTTGAAAATATCCCTGACCAGAAGGTTGTTGTTTTTTCTGAATCGGATATTTAAATATTGTATTGGAATTTTTTTAGCGGTTATATTATTTTTTATATTTTTTGGAGGATACCTGATTGAAGTTTTTTATAGATACAGCAAATATCGAAGAGATTAAGGATGCAAACAGTATGGGCATGGTTGACGGAGTAACAACCAATCCCTCACTTATTGCAAAGGAAGATGGGGAGTTCACAGCTATTATAAAAGAGATCTGCTCAATTGTTGACGGACCTGTCAGTGCAGAGGTTATAAGCCTTGAATATCAGGGGATGGTGGATGAGGCAAGAAAACTTGCTGAAATTGCCGGTAATATTGTTGTTAAAATCCCAATGACAACAGAGGGGCTCAAGGCTGTAAGGACGCTTTCAGCAGAAGGTATAAGGACAAATGTAACCCTTATTTTTTCTCCTCTCCAGGCTTTGATGGCGGCCAAGGCAGGCGCAAGCTATGCAAGTCCGTTTGTGGGCCGATTAGACGATCTGTCCCAGGACGGCATGGACCTCATTGAAAATATTGTTGAAATCTATTCAAATTACATGTTTGATACGGAAGTAATTGTTGCAAGTATCAGAAACCCTCTCCATGTTCTGAATTCAGCTCTTCTCGGGGCGGATATTGCAACAATTCCACATAAGGTGTTGAAGGCTCTTGCTTCCCATCCAATGACGGACAAGGGGATAGCGGCATTTCTCGCGGACTGGAAAAAGAAAGAGAATAAATAATTTTCTATCAGAAAATTTTCTGATTTTTAATTTTAATATTGACAAAAACATGTCAGGCGTATATAAAGCCCTTGTTTAACTGAGCGGGAATAACTCAGTGGTAGAGTGCGACCTTGCCAAGGTCGAAGTCGCGGGTTCAAATCCCGTTTCCCGCTCCATTTTTTTTTAGGCGGCTTGGCCAAGTGGTAAGGCGACGGCCTGCAAAGCCGTTATTCTCCAGTTCGAATCTGGAAGCCGCCTCCATAAGAAAATTCAAGGCTTTCAGCGTTTTGCTGGGAGCCTTTTTTTATTTCTGAATTATATTTCCAGCCCGGAAACTGTTAAATCCGTTATTTTGTCATCTGGTGCACGGTGTTTCGATTAAATTTCACATAAAACCAGGCCTGCAGGGGATAACGCAGGGGGTGAAAATGAGTAAATACAAATATTATATAATTGAAAAAAAAGCTCCCATTGCCTGGGTATTTCTCAATCGTCCGGATAAAAAAAATGCAATGAATCCACCTGCTTGGAAAGAAGCTCCGGAGGTCTTTAAATCTTTGAACAATGATCCGGACATCAGGGTAATCATCCTTGCAGGAAAAGGTAATGGGTTCTGTGCAGGTATTGATTTAATGGGTATGATGGGTGAAATTCCCGAGTTGCTGGACCCTGCCCAGAAAGGCGGTATCAAATGGCAGTTGATACAGAAAATTTATTCACTTCAGAAGACCATGACCTGTATAGAAGAATGCAGAAAACCTGTTATTGCTGCTGTTCACGGGTATTGTATTGGAGCTGGTCTTGATATGATAACAGCCTGTGATATACGATTAGGTTCTAAAGACGCTCTTTTTTCCCTAAGGGAAGCAGCCGTGGGATTTGTTGCAGATGTAGGGGTTCTCCAGAGATTACCCCACATTGTGGGCCAGGGTATAACGCGGGAGCTTGCCTACACTGCAAAAAATATTACTGCGGACCATGCAAAGGATGTACTGCTCCTCAATGGGGTTTTTCAGGATCATGATACCTTGATGGCCGGTGCTGAAAAAATGGCATTGGAAATTGCAGATTGCTCTCCCATTGCTGTTCAGGCATCAAAGGATGTTCTCAACCATGGAATAGGCAAGAGCATTGATGACGGATTAAAATATGTGGCATCCATAAGTTCCAACATTATTCCCTCCGACGACCTGTTTGAGGCGGTAGCAGCTTTTACGGAAAAAAGAAAACCTCAATTTACCGGAAAATAAGTCCTTTTTTTATTCTGACCTTTTTGGATCAGAACATGTGCATTTAAGAATCAGAGTATCTATATTTGTTGAAAGGCAGTCTGAGAGTCTTCAGATCTGCCCCATGGCAGTTACAGAGAATTTGGCGATGATGGTTTGAACCATGTCCGGGCCATGTTTTTTGCACATTTGATTTCACGCTGGTGCTTTGGTGCAATGGCGAGGGTGAAATTTTCCATCTCGTAAATACGCAGCCCGTCAACAAAAATTTCACCGTCTGCGGTGATTTCAGGAAATTTCGATTCTTTAATATCCTTGATATGTGCGTGTACTTCAATATTTGAGTTTTTCGGAACAATTTGTCCCCTGTATAACCATTTGTGGGTATGAGGTGTCATCTGAGTCTTAAATTCACCGGGAGAAAATTTGAATTTTTTCAATGCAAAGAACCTGATGAGCTGGAGAAAAGACTCGATTCCAAGGGAGCCCGGACATACAGGGTCCTGGAAAAAATGGGCTTTAAAAAACCATTCATCGGGATCAACTTTTTTGCTTGCCTTTATATAGCCTTTTTTATACTGGCCGCCTTTGGGAATAAAAAGATCGATTTTATCAATCATTTTAAGTGCCTTTGCCGGCATACCGTTGCTTTGCTCATAATTTAAATCATCCGGAGTAAAAGGGGCAAATTCTTGTAATTTAAAGGATTCAGCATTTTTTAATTCCCTGTCTGAAGGTATATAATTAAATTTTGGTTTTTGTATTCCCGTCTGGCTTTCAAGAGCCTGTTTTGTGAAAAAACCGAAATTGGTATGACCTCTGTAAAGGCAGTTCTTGCCTTTGAGAACTTCCATATCAAAGTCCTGGATGATCATTCCCCCTGCTTCGGATACATTTGTCATACGGGCTCTCATGGTCAGGCATCCCATATCCCGGTAAACAGGTTCGATGATTTCAGCCTCACCTCCAAGGTTTCTGAAAAACAGCCTTTTACTGCTTTTTAATGCAGATCCGGCATATGCGGCAAGCCACCCGCATGGCTGAAGGGCTGTTTCAAGAAGAATGCTGAAAGGCAGGATATCTGATCCGTCTGCTCTGAAGAACCACCCGTCACAGGGAAGATCAAATTCAGCTTCAATCCACCCTCCCGGTTTCATCTCCCATGGCGTGTGATCGGCTTTTATGACTCTGTCCATGAAACAATACGGAGGGCCAGGCAGTCTTGCGATCTGACGTTCAGAATCAAAAATTTTATATTTATCTCCGAATGCATGTGAGGGCTTTCCCGTTGCAAAGGCAATAATCTGCTCCTTTGAACATATCATATTATGTGAATCATATTGCTTTAAAGCTGTAAATTTTTTAAGCAGAGAAGTTTCAATTACAGCTTCAAATCCCGTTATAGACGCAATGACGATATTATTCTCATCAAGAAAGGTAAAATAACCGCTTATGCTGTGGTTGGTCTGCCTGTTTTTTGTAAAAACAATTTTTACATCTCCTCTGCATTTTGCAAATGAGGAATATATCCTGAAATTTGCGATATAGGATGGCAGACATACCTTCCCCGTTGTTTCATAACACCATATTATTACCGCCTGAAATGCCGAATCAATAATTAAAGGATTAATTATCCATTGTTTCCTGTGGACAGGTTTAAGCCAGGTTTCCGGGGGTGGCGTTTTTGAGGTGATCACCTCAATGGATGTTTTTGAAATTCCGGTAATGGATTTTATCCCCTGCATGGCTTTACCGTGGAAAAGAATCGATTCATATGCCCTGTCAGCGGAAAAATTGCACGGCTTAAAGGTCTCCATGCCTGATGCAGCAGCAGCAGGGTTCACGGGCGGAGCAGGAAGTCTGTCTTTCAGCAGGATAACGCATTGTGAGTGAAGATTTTCCATGTTTCCTGATTTTGATTCAATATCCGACGAAATATTTTGTGAAACAATTGCACCGTCAATTTTAAAATGATTTCCCGATGGCCTGCATTTACCTGTCTTTACATCGATATGTATTTCTTTTGATCCCGGTTTAATCCCTTTAAGCATCCTTATCCTGTCCAATCCGTAAAAATAAAGACCGGGATTGGCTATTTCTGATCCATGGGCAAACAATTCCATGATCAAAGCAAATGGTACAACAGGTTCCCCTGCTATCCTGTGGGAATGAAGAACAGGGCATGATTCAAGGCCCATGGATGTTGACCAGGCAGTGGTCAATTGAGATGTGATTTGTTTTGTAAGCTTTTTTTCAAACGGTTTTTCTGATTTTTCTTTTAGTTGTGATTCTGGCAGTGCTTCTATATCATCATACCTGCTGTTTTGAATTAAATGCGCTCCCACTATAACTTCAACAGGGCAGGATCTGTTTTTCGCTGTATCCTGATGATGTACACCCATCTCATCAATCAGTGCTTCTGCTCCCTGTTTTAAGGGGATAAGGTCAATGCCTCTTTTTAAAAATTCCCGTTTAAGTGAGTCATTGACCATGCCGCCCTCCCAGGGGCCCCAGT
The DNA here is from genome assembly GCA_015493575.1 of Desulfobacteraceae bacterium. Taxonomy (GTDB): domain Bacteria; phylum Desulfobacterota; class Desulfobacteria; order Desulfobacterales; family Desulfobacteraceae; genus WGCX01. Next base: position 7,265 of record WGCX01000047.1, read on the forward strand.
TCATGGAGATAAATCTGCATTGTCCATTGAGATTTGAATTGATCTTTGCATTTTTCTGAGCTGTTTTATTTAAAACTTCATTTGCCATGGCATAGTCAGACTGTCCCCTGTTCCCGGTCCTTGCTGCAATTGATGAAAACAGAATGAAATACTTCAGTTTATCTTCTGTTGATGCATCAAGTAGATTATGCATCCCTTTTACTTTTGTGTCAAAGACCTTTGAAAATTGAATCTCACTCTTGTCAGCAATAAATTTATCCTCCACAACACCGGCACCGTGGATGATCCCGGTTATTTTACCGAATTTTTTTCTTACATCTGTCAGTATGGAATTGATTTTTTCACTATCTCTGATATCTGCTGAATAATATTTAACTTCAGATCCAATATTTTTTATTTTTTCAAGTGTATTTTTTATTTCACGATTGGATATGATCTCTTTATATTTTTTATTGATTTCAGAAGGGCTTAGCCTGTTTTGCTTAGATTGATTTGAAAAAATAGCCTGTTTTATTTCTGTCTCACTGAAGAGACCTTTAAGCCATTTGGGTTCATCATGGGGTTTAGCGCTTCTTCCAATGAGAACTATTTTTGGTAAATATTTTTCTGCAATTGCAATGGCACACCTTGCAGTAACCCCCTTAGCGCCGCCTGTAATGATCATCACATCGCTGCTGTCAAGATCTGCATCCATTTTCTCTGCATTATTTTCTATTAATTGTGGGATGTAGCAGATATTATCACTTATACCCATTTCCACATTGCCGTGTGTCATTGTGAACATTGCCGCTGTTTCGATATTTTTCATGCATTCTTCAATATTTTCAGGCATGTCAATACTGTGGCAGAGAACATTTGTCCATTCAATATCTGCGGTTTTGGCAAGCCCTGCAAGCCCGCCCTGTACAGGTTCTGCAATGGATGCATCTGAAAATCCGAATTTACCGCCAAGAAAGGATATTGTTGTAAAAAAACTTCCGGTTTTTTCAGCTGATTCAATGAGAGCAGGAGCAGATTTTTTTGCAAGAACAAAGGCAGATTTTAAAAATTTTTCTGCAGTTTCCCTGTCATGGTATTTAAGGGAATCGGAAATGATAATCAGGCCTGCAATATTCTTAAATGCTGAAGAAGTGTCGTTGCTTTTGACTGAAGAAACATTGCGGCTCTTAACTGCAGCAGAATCGTTTTCTACTTTTTTCAGGGATTTATTCTGATCAATTTTTATTTTTGTGTTTATTTCTGGAAAATCGCTGTCATACCGGTTTGTATCTGTTTTACAGCAGATTTGATCCATATTGATAATTTTTGTTTTTATCCCCATGCTGCTGAATTCTTCTTCAAAACGCCTGGCAACACCTGAATGGTCCTGTGTGATGTAAACTATCTTATTTTTTGGGATAATAAGTTTTGAACCGTTGTGGAATTTTATGTGATCAATTGGAAATTCTTTTAGAAAAACGGTCTGCCTTAAAAGAGAGGTTTTTTTTTTATCGTTCTGCCATCTATCTGCATGAATGTTCAAAGTTTTTGAATCCACGGCATCATCTAAATCCACGGAAGGATTTAAAGCAGGCTGGGTATCAGTTAAAGCTGTGGTGTCAGTTAAATTTTCAGTGTCATCCGATAAAACTACAGTGTTATCTGAATCTTCAGCATTACCGGGATTTTTGCCCGATAGATAATCTGCAATCTGACCTATTGTTTTGATCTGTGTCATTTCATCGGGTGATATTGAAGAAGAATCAGGCAATTCCTGTTCCACCTTTGATAGAATTTCAACTCTTTTTATGGAATCAATGCCAAGATCTGATTCAAGATTCATATCAGGTTCAAGCATTTCAGAGGGAAATCCCGTAAGCTTACTGATTGCTGAAATCAAGACATCCATTATCCCCGGAACCTGATTTTTTTTATCTTCGGCAGAGTTTGTATCACAGGGGTTTCCGGTTTCTAATGCATCACCTGTGTTTCCGGCATCACCTGTGTTTCCTGCATCACAACTGTTTTTAGTGCCTGAACTACCTGAATTGCCTCCGGAGTATTCTTTCAGGTGATTTCCATTATTTTCTGCTTCAATGGCGTTGCATATATCTTTCAGGGTTTTTAAATTCCCCATGTTTTCAGGGCTTAACACGTCGGCATTGGGTATTTTTTTTTCAAGTTCAGATATGATTTCAACTCGTTTTATGGAGTCAATACCAAGGTCTGACTCAATGTTCATGTCAAGCTCAAGCATTTCAGACGGAAAGCCTGTGAGTCTGCTCACTGTTTCAAGGAGAAGATCTTTAACTTTTACCTGAGTAGAACCTTTTTGACAGGAGTTGTTTTCAGATTCGGTAGTTGAATAGCCAGGGGCTGAAGGTACTGATTCAAGGTCTGAATATGAAGGTTCCAAGTCGTGAGGTACGGGCTTTAAGTCTGAAGGTGTGGGGTCAAAATTTTGTGCTGCAGGTTCAAATTCTTCTGCAGAAGGCTTAAAGTTGCATGGTGCAGGGGTGTCAATGTTTTTATAATACTCAGAATTGGATTTTAATTTTTCATCATGCAAATTAGATGCTTTCTCAGAATTATCAGATACTTTTGTATTGTTCTGATTAAAATCAACAGAATCAGGTATACCGCCCACTGCAGCACTTGCAAAAATTCTGGTCTGCTCCATCATGGACTGAAGCGTTTTTCCTGCCATCTGCTGGGTTTCAAGAAATTTTTCATGTGTTTTTGCGGTCTGCACCTGAAGAGCTTCCATTGATTCAAGCCCTTTTTGTATCATCGCCATGGCATGGAAAGTCATTGATGAAGAAGCTGTGGTATTTGAATTACCGTTTTTATGATGATTATCAAAATGGTTGTCTGTTTCCATTTCATCTCCTTTGAAATGAGATTTTATTGATAAACCCTGGGGATTTTTTTCTTTTTCCATTGTTTGTAAATCGTATAGTTTTGTCAAATCAGAACGAATTTGTCCGGATCTTTTCTCTTTGTTTAATGTTGAGCATGGATCTTTTGCTTTTTCCTCTTTGTTCAATGGTGAGGATGGTTCTTCTGCGCTGCATCTGATGTCAGTGTTAGGTTTGATATCCGGTTTTATGTTGGCTCCTGTTAAAGGAACCCTCATTATTTTTTTATCTAATTTATGGCATGGGGATTCCCATTGCGTAAAATCAACATTAAAGCCTGATGCAGCAAGCCTGCACAGAACAATTGCAAGGTCCCATGTTCCGGAATTTTTCCCCGTTGAAGCATCAAATGCCATTGCAGTTATTTTTCTGCCCTTTAAAATAGATCCTGTAAGTTTTGTTAAAACAGATTTCGGGCCCGCTTCAACAAAGGTTCTTACATTTTCTTTATACATATTTTTTATGTTTTCAACAAAATCCACAGGGTTTGAAAGCTGGTCGCCAAGGATTTGTTTAGCGCTGGATTGATCCGAAGGATATTTTTTACCGGTGGTATTGGATAGAACAGGAATTTCAGAGTATTTAATACTTAAATTTTCAAGGCGTTTTTTAAAGGGAACAGCAGCGTTTTTAACAAAATGGGTATGGAAAGCTGCTGAAACGGGAAGCTTTACAGCAGGCATCCTGTTTTTCCTGCAAATTTTTACGGCTTTTTTGATTTGATCCGATCTGCCCGATACAACTCCCTGGTCATGTGAATTTTTATTGGCAAGGACAAGATCCGTATTTTTAATGATAAGATCTTCAATATCATTAAGAGCTGCTTTAATGGCAAGCATGCTGCCTTTTTCTTCCATGCTTGCTGAAGCTTCGGCCATGTATCTTCCCCTTGCAGCTGCAAGTTCCATAAAATCTTTATCATTTAATCTTCCTGCGGCACAAAGGGCTGATAATTCACCGAAACTGTGGCCACAGACCATATCAGGTTCAAGTCCAAAACGTTTCAGTATTTTTATCATGGCAAGACTTATGGCACCAATTGCAGGCTGGGCAATTTCCGTCTGCCTCAACAGGGATTCGGATTCTTTTTTATCCTGCAGTGGAGGCGGGAAAATATAGTGTCCAAGCCTATGTTTTTTTTCTCTGCCATATTCGTCTTTAAATAGTTTTTCAGCAAGCTCGAAAGCTTCCATGGCTTCGGGAAAAACAGCACCAAGTTCTCTTCCCATGCCGGGATACTGGCTTCCCTGTCCCGGGAATAAAAACCCGAGCTTTCCCTTTTTTTCTCCCTGTCCGAAAAAAATTCCCGATTGATTCAAGGTGATTTGCGATTGATTACAAGAATTGTCTGTTTCCTGTGAATGGCAGGATTTACCTGAGCGATTATCCGGAATGGATTCCAAAAATTTACAGGCAAGCTCTGCGGTTTCCATGGGGTTTTCATTTTCTTTGATGATAAATATCAACCTCAATGGATCTGATGCTGAAAATTGACTGCACAACAGAGTTGTTTTTAATGAAGCAAGCTGGGCTTTTTCCCTTGTATCCCATGATGCTGCCTGCTCCATGGATTTTTTAAATTCAATTATCTTTTTTATTAGATTCTTTTTTGTATTTGCGGAAAAAGGAGCAATGTTAATTTTCCCGTCCCATGATACATGTTTTTTTTCAGGCAGATATTCTTCAAGAACAATATGGAAATTACTTCCTCCGAATCCAAAGGCGCTGACACCTGATCTTCTTGGGTGGTCATTGCAGGAAAGCCATGGTTTTGATTTCTGGTTTATGTAAAAGCAGGTGGCGGTTATATCAAGATCAGGGTCCGGTTTTTCAGCTTTTAAAGAAGGAGGAATAACTTTGTTGTATAAACTTAAAGCGGATTTTATAATGCCTGCAGCTCCTGCAGCAGCCTTTGCATGTCCAATCATCGATTTTACCGAGCCAATGGCAATAAGATTTTTCTTTTCACACCCCGATAGAAATTTCTTTAATGCGGTGAATTCAATTTTATCGCCCACCCTTGTTCCGGTGCCGTGGGCTTCAATTAATTCTATAGTTGCAGGGTCAACGCCGGCCTGATTATAAGCTGATTTTAACGCCCTTAGCTGGCCATCTGCATCCGGGGCATATATCCCCCCTGTTTTTCCGTCACTTGATGTGCCGATTCCACGTATAACAGCGTATATCCTGTCTTTATCTTTTTCAGCATCTTCAAGGCGTTTTAACACAATCATGCCAAGGCCTTCACCAAGTACAGTTCCGTCGGCTTTTTCAGAAAAAGGCCTTGCATCTCCGGTATGGGAGAGAACCCCTGTTTTGGAAAAGCACATGTGCATGAAAATATCGTTTAACGTATCAACACCGCCGGTAATTGACATATCGCATTTTTCTGAAACAAGTTCCATAACAGCTGTATTTATCGCACTTAAAGAGCTTGCACAAGCCGCATCAACTGCTGTATTTGTTCCACCGAGGTTAAGGCGGTTTGCAATTCTGCCTGGAACAACATTGCCAAGAAGCCCGGGAAAAGAATTTTCCTGCCATTGTGTGTAAGAATCGGATATTTTTTTTACAATCTCTTCTGCTTTTTCGCTTGGAATTCCTGAATCTTTAAGGGCTCTTTTCCAGATGGGGTGTCCTAAGCGCGCCCCAAGGGGAATGACAAGTTCCTGGGTGCCGGTGACTCCGAGGATAACATTTGTCCTTTTCCTGTCAAATGATGTTTCATCTCCATAACCTGCATCCTTTAATGCCATTTCAGCCGCCACAAGTCCGAGAAGCTGGGAAGTGTCAGTTGCATCAAGATTATTGGGAGGCATGCCGTATCGTACAGGATCAAAGGAAACAGCAGGAATAAAACCTCCGCGGCTGCAATATGTGTGGTCAGGCGTTTCAGGATCATTACTGAAATAATCCTTCAATGACCAGTGAGTGTTTTCGGGAATATCACCGATAGCGTCTTCACCGTTAAAAATCAGACGCCAGAATTGTTTCAGACCGTTGGCATTTGGGAATATACATCCCATACCTATGATTGCCACAGCATTATTTTTATTTCCCAAAATAAATACCTCAAAAATTATTTTTAAAACTGCCGTGAGACAGTTTTCCATCTGCTTCAGATTCGTTTTTAAGAATCAGAGATTTTGACAAATATAGTGTCGAAGACGCGAAGCCAACTCTTATTCTTTAAGGAACTTGGCAGTAGTTTCATATAACCCCCATGAGGCCGATCTGAACTGCGTTACAGCGCATCCCAATTAACATAAAAAGAGCATTGGTTACTTTATTAAAAGTACGCTCTTTCTTTAATAAGAAAGTAAATTACCCTACTATATATAGATA
>WGCX01000048.1 GCA_015493575.1 Desulfobacteraceae bacterium
AAAAAAGTGAAAAAATATTACAAAATTAAATCAGGAAAACTATTACCAATACGCGCGAAATGTGAGTTATAAAAAAATAAAAATGCAATTATTCGACAATTTTATGTATCATTTCTGAAAAATCTGTATCCAGATCCTTTAGAAACTGATCCCAGTTAAGGCCAAATTTATAAAAAGCCATTGAAGATAATTTCTTTGTTATAATTGCATTGCGATATGCATTAAGTTCCAGGGAATTTAATTTATCCATAATAACTTTTTTACCAATTTTTCTGATAAGTATTCCCGGAATATAGTGCTTGAGAATTTTCCATACCAGGTTTTCATCTTTAAGAATCTCTTTAAGCTTCTTTTCAAAGACAGCCTGTAATGAATAAATATACTCACTTGTGGTTTCGGAAAGCTCAAACAGCGGAACTGCGGTGTCAGAATCGTGTATTTTAATAAGCATACCGGTTTCATCCACAGAATATTTTTCCACAAGCATGATAATATCTTTTATAAGAGACCACCTTGTATCGGTGTGCTGCAGCAGCTTTTTATCATAGTCATCCTGGAAAAGAAATGCACTTAAAACTTCTGCAGTGGAGCTTGAAAACACTCCGCCCTTATTTGCCGTGAAATCCTTGATCTGTTTGATGGTCGTAGATGATGCTATACGTCTTCTTGCAGCATCGTCAAAAAATACATTTGCCCCTTCTACAATAAACTTAAGCTCCTTAAAATTGCTTAGGAATTCATCAACATTTGTGTGGTTAATTGTATCTTTTACACCGCCACAGGGGATAAAGGCTTCAATATTGGCCTTTTCAAGGAATCGGCGGTTTTCAGGCTCAGTGAGAAATGTTCTGTGAAAAATAGCGCCGTCTTCCACATGGGTTCCATCAGGAAGGGTAACATTTTTTGATGTTCTTTTGACAATAAAGCCATCCTGCCCCAGTTTATCCGCGGGAAAGCTTAAAGAATTTTTTCTTGGTGAGGCATAGCGCATGAAGCAGAGTTTCATTAACTCTTTTTTGTCGAGCCCGTCAGGGTCAAACAGTACAGAACCTCCATCAATGACAATGCAGATTTTCCCTTTATAGCACTGGATCTGATTTGATCCAAGGTCGCCATCCGGACCTCCGGTCATCATGAGATTTAAGTCTTCTTCCTTTGTTTTGTAATGGGCAATCATGGTTCTGAAGGAGTTCATCACACTTGTTGTGGTCATGCCGCTTATTTCTATTTTACCGCCAATGATATCGTATATTTCATCCATATCCTTTGTTATCATAACGGATTTTCCGTTTATCTGGAGATCGGTGCCCTGCTTCCCTGCATCAAGCAGCCCGAAAACATCCCCGTTTTCAAGCAGGCCGTAGGTGTCATGGGGAATACCAAAACTCTTACCTGTTGTAATGGTTCTCCAGTATTTATACCCGAGATCCCTTGCCCTGTATGCGACAGCATCCATTAAAGGAGCTGTACCTTCGTCGGGACCGAAAAAGATCATTTCAGGTTTTCCGTAGTAATCCACAATGGAATCGTCAGCCAGCATAAGATTCATTATGCCTTCGGTGTAATCAAACAGGGCTTCTTTACTGTAAACGCCACCTCCGTATGTGGCATGGGGAACAACAACACCCTTGGAACCACTTTCACAAATATCCTTGTGTTTCAGTCTCTGGGCCCTTGCACCAAGGGCATAATTTAATGATACTGCATGATCCAGTTCAAATGAATGGTTGGATGGTGTAATCCGGATCATCCTTAATCCGCCCCTTGCTATATCGCTGGCCCTTAAATGTGTTCCGCAGATATAATGACCGTTAACCAGGAAAATCCCGAAAACAGGCTTGTCAAACACAAGCGGGTCAAGAATACGATTATCGAACCGGAATGCATATGACCTTTTTTCAGGTTTGTAAAAATTGGTTTTCAAAGTGCAGGAGACAATTTTAAACATAAAATGAAAAATATCATAGCCATGGGAAAAATCCATGAATCTTACGGCAATAATTTTGTCAAATTCCTTGAATTTTGCTTCTATTTCCTTTTCATCAGGCCTGTTGCTTAACGCAGGATTAAATTTTCTGTCAAAAAGTTCAAAAAGAAATTTAATCAGGTCAGGATTTTCCTTTACAGCCTCAAGTATCAGTTTAAAGGTATAGGTTGATTTTGTTGATTCATAGATTCTTCCTGCAAATGCAGCTTTGTGGTCTTTGTTTGCAAGACTTTCCATGATTTCCCTGTCTGTTTTATTCTCCCTTTCCTGAAAAACAAACATATGAACAAAATCAATTGCATTGCCTGCAAAAAGCATCTCTTTAAAATTCAATTTTCCCTGTTCGTAGAGTTTTGTGACACTGCTTACCCCAAAGGAAAGATATGCACACATATCATCGATAATGGCGGATTCTTTTTTTCTGGTAAGCTCTTTATCAACATATAATGAACATACCGAAGAAGGGACAGAGGAATTGGTAATATAAGGTTCCCAGTAAGCGCGATTTAAAATAAGGCCGTGGTCGGAAAACAGTTTTCGTAAAATCGGCAGTTGAGGCAGTGCAAAATCACTGTTAAAAAGCAATCTTGTCTCGCCGGTTTCAGGAAGATTAAACACTTCAATGAGCGGGGTTATGGATTCTTTCATATTTTCCATAAAATTTTCATAACGCTGCCTGGTCGGTTTTGGAGTGATGGAATAATCCCCTGCAAGGCTGAACAAAAATCTTGATTTATCAAAATCTTCTCTTTTGTAATCCTTTACCGTTTCAGATCTGAATATATATGTATAATAATTATTCTCCGGGGAGAAGTAATATTCACGCCTGTGCCCGGTAAGTAAAGGCTGGAGCGTTTTTTCCATGTCATCACGGGTTTCCTGTGTTGCAATTCTCATCCTCTGTATCTGGGAGCCCTGCTCAAAATCAAAACCGATATTACCGATTTTGCCCTGGAGTACGACATTACCACCCTGATACTTCATACTCGCTGCAATTGATGCAAGGATATTTTTTAGAGATTCTTTTGTTATGGTTTTAAAAAAATAATCAGGGAGTCCCAGTTTATCCAGGAGAATACCGGCTGCCATATTAATACAGTTGGCAGTTAAAAGCCCTTCTGTTGAGAGATCTATAACAGCTTCATATAAAATTTTTGAATCAAGATTGACACTCAGGGCTCTGTTAATTATATAAGTACCCTGCGAAACATGGCCGGTTTGGTTAAGATCATTTTCCATTGTCATTGCTCCTTGTTTTTAAGAACTAACTATTATTGTCTGTCACCAGCAATTATAAGTCAAATATTTGCATATTATTATTACTTATCATTTGACATATCAACTCATTTTTATATGACGGCTATTATATTTTTTTCTTCTTGATCATTTTATAACATCCTTTTATGTTATGCCGTAATGCATATTTAATGCATTACGGCATAACACTCAAAAAAGGAAAGATATACCATGCTTTCAGAACCACTGCACCTCCACCCTGCCATGATAAAAGATAACAGTGTTAAGCTTGACTGGAAAAAATTCAGCAAGGCATTTCTTGATGCCACACCCGATGGAATCGCCGTACTGGATCTTAATTTAAAAACAATTATTTCAAATATAATAGCCCAGGAAGCTCTCAGCCTTTTTCCCGGCACTCTCCTTAAATCAACTCTTCCGGAGTTGTCAGATAAAGCGGAAAAAGTACTTGGAAAACTGCAGGCAGAAAGCACCATTTTGTCAAAGCAGGAAAACTCACATTTTTCAGTAATTTTAAGTCCTATTATGCTTGGGGGAAACCCTTTGGGACTTCTCTGTATTTTTCGGGATATTACCGCATTTGAAAGTATTAAAGACAGCTTGATTTCCTATCAGGACCTTTCCATTGAACTTGATACGGTTATAACTTCAAGCAATGACGGATTGTGGATCTGTGACGGAGAGGGAAATGTACTGAGAATGAATCCTGCATCGGAACGTTTAAACTGCATAAAGGCATCTGATATTGTAGGAAAAAATATGCAGGAGCTGATAGATTCCGGGCTTATTGATAAATCTGTAACTCTGAAAGTAATTAAATCCCGTAAAAAGGAAAGTATTTTCCAGAAGGTAAAGACTGGAAAAAAGCTGTTTCTAACGGCAAATCCGGTGTTTGACAAAGATGGACGTCTTTTCAGAGTGGTTGTCAATGAAAGGGATATTACTGAAATCGAAAACCTGAAACAAAGGGTTGAAGATCAGGAGGCCTTAAAGGATCAATATAAAAGAGATCTGTTGGAAATGCAGATAGAAGAGAGTGAATCAAAAAAAATTATCTGCAAAAGTTCCAATTATAAGTTAATTCTTGAAAAAGCAATTAAGCTTGCCAAAGTAGATTCAACGGTGCTCATCCTTGGTGAATCAGGAACCGGTAAAGGGGTAATTGCCGATTTGATCCATAAATATTCTTCACGTGCTGACAAGCCGATGATCAAATTAAACTGCGGAACAATTCCTGAATCCCTTGTTGAAAGCGAATTGTTCGGGTATGAAAAAGGTGCATTCACAGGGGCTGGCAAAACAGGAAAACCAGGCAGGTTTGAAATGGCGGATAACGGCATAATTTTTCTTGATGAAATCGGAGAACTGCCCCTGTCATCCCAGGTAAAATTGTTAAGATTCCTTGAAGACGGTAAAATTATCCGTGTGGGCGGGACTAAAAGTAAAACCATTGACACCAGAGTCATTGCGGCCACAAACAGGGATATAAAAAATATGCTTGTAAAAAGAACTTTCCGCAAGGATCTCTACTACAGACTCAATGTGGTTCCGCTTACAATCCCTCCTCTAAGGGAACGTAAAGAATGTATTCTTCCTCTCATAGCCCATTACCTCGACTATTTCTGTGATAAATATAAAAAGAAACGAAACCTGCGTTTGAAAAAGAAAGCCATTGACGCCCTTTTTTTATATACCTATCCCGGAAACGTCAGGGAATTGATTAATATCTGCGAACGTCTTGTTGTAATGCATACCAGGGGCGATATTTCCCATAAAGATTTACCACAGAGTGTTATTGCCGGAAAATACATTTCAGATATGGATAATTCAGCAATGTCAGCAATATGGGACAGCGGGCTTACACTTCGCCAAATGCTTGAAAAAGTGGAGAAAAAAGCTGTTGATCATGCATTTAAAAAGTATAAGACCCAGGCGGAAGCGGCAAAGGCACTGGGACTTAACCAATCGACCATTGCAAGAAAATTAAAAAAATACGCACTGGGATAGTATAGTTCTATTTAATTTATGCACAGCTGCATAAATTGGTTTGTTATTCTAAGATTTCTCAATATCTTAATACAGATTTTTGAATACAATACAGATGACGGTATAGGACAGCAATAGAACCTGTATCAAGGGTAGAATCTGATTCCGCCCCTGTAGCGTAGATATAGATTCCATAAAAATTGAAATCTTGCTTATTTTATTACACTGATATGGGCACATCTTTTGCTTATGTTAAAAGCTGTAAGCCAAAATTTCTTTAGAAAACGACTTTACATTTTGAAAGCTGATTCATCCTGTACGGCAGCAAAGGCAGCGATAGATCTGTCGGCAGAGATTAAAAAATATTTTAAAACTTGATGGCCTCGTAAAAAGTAGAAAATGCTAAGAGGCCGATCTGCTTTTGCCCAGGTTTACCTCTTGGGCTTTCATATGAAATATAGGAGTGAATTTTCATGAATAAAATAATCGTTGCCGCAACCCAGATGAAATGCAGCACTGATATTGATGAAAATATAGATAATGCTGAAAGACTGGTGAAAGAAGCTGCATCACAAGGGGCGAAAATTATTTTACTTCAGGAGTTGTTTGAAACTTTTTATTTTTGTCAAATGGAAAAAACTGAATATTTTTTATTTGCCACAGAACTGGAGAATAACCTGGCGGTGCAGCACTTTGCGACAATTGCTAAAAAACTGAAGGTTGTTATTCCCGTCAGTTTTTTTGAACGGAAAAATAATGCCCATTATAATACAGTTGCAGTTATCGATGCAGACGGATCTATTCTGGGCACTTACCGGAAAACTCATATACCGGATGGGCCTGGGTATGAAGAAAAATTTTATTTTAACCCGGGAGATACTGGTTTCTGTGTTTGGAAAACCCGTTTTGCAACTATTGGTGTTGGTATCTGCTGGGACCAGTGGTTTCCTGAATGTGCTCGCTGTATGGCACTTATGGGAGCAGAAATCTTATTTTATCCCACTGCAATTGGTACGGAACCACAGAACCCGGACTATGATTCCAGACAACACTGGCGGAGGTGTATTCAGGGGCATTCTGCTGCAAACATGATGCCTGTTGTTGTCTCAAACCGCACAGGCATAGAAAAAATTGATAATTCCGAAATTACTTTTTATGGATCTTCCTTTATTACTGATAATAAAGGAAAAATTATTGCAGAAGCTGATAAATTATCAGAAAGTGTACTATTATCAAAATTAGATCTTGACTTACAAAAAAAAGAGAGGGTCAATTGGGGTATTTTCAGGGACAGACGGCCTGAAAGATATGCACCTATTTTAACCTGTGACGGTGTGAAGCATTCACTATAGACTTTCATATAGATAATTTCGCTGCGTTATCAGTCGCCGGCGTAAAGCAGATAAGCAGTCCTGCTTCTAACCTTGTGAAATTATTTATCTAAAAAACCATAAGTCACGTCATATAAAACTGATTATAAGGAGATTTTACAATGGGCAGAGATATTCAAACGGCCTTATCAGAGACAAAACGTATGTTTGAAATTATAACCGCACCTGAAGTTTCCCTTGAAACAAGGAAAAAAATTGCAAGGGAAACTACTGAGAATTTTGCCAATAATATTAATAAAGGTTTCTTAGAATATCGTAAATCAGTAACGGAATCAGGTGAATTTGCCGTTACGGAATGGTCAGGACAGGGATCGATATTAAAGGATGCTCTGGACAGGGAGTTTATTGATGCACTTGGAGGGTTTGGTATATATTCTCCCGGCATCAGGCATCCTAAGATAGTTGCAGCAGTTAAGGCTCAACTGGATAGAAGCCCTCAATACAGCCAGGAAATGCTTGATCCTCTCCGTGCTCACTTAATGAAGGTGCTTTCCATGCTGACTCCCGGAGAGATTCAGTATGGTTTTTTCATTAACAGTGGAACTGAAGCCGTGGAGGGAGCCATGAAACTTGCCAAACTTTATACTGGTAAGTCGGGTTTTATTTCCATGTTAAAGTCTTTTCACGGAAAAACACTTGGGGCACTGTCATTAATGGGGAAATCGGTTTTCAGAAAACCTCTGCTGCCGCTTTTAGAAGGTGTAAGACATGTTCCTTTTGGGGATTATAAGGCGGTTGAAGATGCTCTTAAAGCAGCTCAACAGGTTGGAGACGGAATCGCCGCCGTTGTTGCTGAACCAATTCAGGGAGAAGCCGGTGCAATCGTACCTCCTGATGATTTCTGGCCTAACATTCGTAAAATATGTGATCGTTATGGAGTACTTCTTATAGCAGATGAGGTTCAAACAGGCTTTGGCAGAACAGGTAAAATATTTGGTGTGGATCATTGGGATGTAGCACCCGATATCATGTGCCTTGGTAAAGCTCTCGGAGGCGGAGTGATGCCTATGTCTGCATTTATTTCAACGCCAAAAATATGGAAGTGCATGGAACCTAATCCATTTATACATACATCTACTACTGGTGGGAACCCTCTTGCATGTGCAGCTGCACTGGCTCATATTAACGTTATGCTGGAAGAAGACCTGCCTGGCCAGGCTGCTGAAAAAGGAGCATATATTTTGTCAAAACTTGAAGAATTAAAGTCTAACTATCCGAAGATCCTTGCCTTCACACATGGTAAAGGACTTTTGATTGGAATGGAATTCTTTTCAGATGAAATTGGTTATAAAGTTGCATCAGGGCTTTTCAGTCGCAGAGTTCTAACTGCAGGCACTCTCAACAATTCCAAAAATATTCGTATAGAACCTGCTCTTAATGTTTCTTATGAAATAATAAATGAAATCCTGAATCGTCTTGAGGACACATTTAAAAGCATAAATTAAATAAATTGTAACCGTTCACATCGCAAACTGTAAGCGTTTACAGGGTGCTGCAGATGCAAGGTGGCGGGCAGGCAGACGTACTAATGTACTTCAAGTGCCCGCCAACGCTGCAGGTGCAGTGCCCTGTGAACGCTTACAATGAATTATTTTGCTCCTGAAAAGGGGCTCAATTATGTTTCATGCCATGCAGAAGGCTGCTGGTAAAACAGGAGGTGTTTATGAAATTTTTAAGAGTTAATATGGATGACCTTTCCATTAATACGGAAGCGGTTTCAAAGGAATATTATGGTCTTGGTGGTCGCGGTTTAACGTCAATTATGATCAACCAAGATGTTCCTGCCTCATGCGATGCTTTGGGAGCAGAAAATAAACTGATTTTTGCCCCGGGCTACCTTTCCGGTACAACTCTGGTAAACAGCAGCAGGTTGTCAATTGGAGCAAAAAGTCCTCTCACAGGTGGTATAAAAGAAAGTAATGTAGGCGGCACAGTTGCGGCTGATATTGCCTCCCTTGGAATTACAGCAGTTATCATTGAGGGTAAAATAAAGGATGATAAATTTTATATTCTAAGAATAGATCAAAATGGTCAGGCAGAATTATTGGATGCGGCTGCCTATACCGGTTTGAATACATACGATCTTGTAAAAAAACTTAAAGCTGATTTTGGTGATAAAAACAGTGTTACCTGTATAGGCACAGCTGGAGAAATGAAATTAAAAACAGCCTCCATACAGACCAGTGATTTTGATGGAAGGCCATGCCGTGCTGCAGGCAGGGGAGGACTGGGAGCAGTCATGGGTTCTAAGGGGATTAAAGCGCTTGTGGTTTCCCGTGGTGGCAAATCCGCTGATGAACCTGTTGATAATAACACTTTTAATAAGGCGGCAAAAGCCTATGCAAAAGCAGTAAAAGCCGATGAATTCAGTGGTGAAATTTTACCTGAACTTGGGACAGCCGTCCTTGTTGATCCCATAAATGCAGCAGGCGGGTTACCAAGCTACAATGCCACAAAAGGGCAGTTTGAAAATGCTGACAAAATCAATGGCGATGCGCTTGCATCAAGGATTAAAAAACGTGGGGGTAAAACTACCCATAAGGGATGCGCCCAGTGCATTATTAATTGCTCCAATGAATATGTTGATGAAAAAGGAAGGTATGTCACATCTTCACTTGAATATGAAACTATATGGGCAATGGGACCGATGTTAGGCAATGATGATCTTGATGTTATTGCCACTCTTGATTTTCTTTGTGATAATATCGGCATAGACACTATGAGTACCGGTGCTTCCCTGGCAATTGCCATGGATGCCGGATATAAAGAATTTGGAGATGGCGCAGCTGC
This sequence comes from Desulfobacteraceae bacterium, assembly GCA_015493575.1. Lineage (GTDB taxonomy): Bacteria > Desulfobacterota > Desulfobacteria > Desulfobacterales > Desulfobacteraceae > WGCX01. Next base: position 9,412 of record WGCX01000048.1, read on the forward strand.
CATTGAGATGGTAAGGGGAATTGGTGCAGGTACGGAATTTGGAAAAATCCTTGGAAACGGTCCTGCGGCCGTTGGCAGACATTTTAATCATAAAAGGGTTCCGGTAGTCAAGGGACAGAGTATTGCTGCATATGATCCCAGGGCAATTCAGGGCATGGCTGTTACCTATGCTACATCACCCATGGGTGGTGATCATACTGCAGGATGGGTAGTAGATCAAAATCTTGCTGATTTCGGAGGAACACTTGATCCTCTTTCAGACAAAGGCCAGGTTGATGCGTCAAGGGATGCCCAGTTGCATATGGCCGCCGTTGATACAGTTGGGATTTGTGATTTTGCCCAGTCAGGACTTGCCGCTGAAGGTGGAATGGAAAATGTATTTTCCATGGTATCGTCAAAATCCGGTAAAGCATTTGGCGAAAAGGAGTGGGCAGCACTGGGAAGCCGTATACTTAAGGCTGAACTTGATTTCAACAAAAAGGCAGGCTTTACAAACAAGGATGACAGACTGCCGGAAATGTTTTATAAAGAGCCTCTTCCACCCCATAATACAGTCGTTGTGGTAAGTGATGAACAGATGGATTCAACATTTGACTTTGAAGAATAAGAAAAAAGTGAACCATAATGATATATTTTGATACTACACCAAAAGATGACGGCTTCCGAATGCCAGGCGAATTTGAGCATCATCTGGGATGCTGGATGTTGTGGCCGGAAAGGTGTGATACCTGGCGATTGGGAGCCAAGCCTGCACAATACGCATTTACTGAAATAGCTAAGGCCATTGTAAATTTTGAGCCTTTAACTGTATGTGTGTCAGCAGAGCAGTTTAAAAATGCACGTTATCTTCTTGATGGGAGAATCAGAGTAGTTGAAATTTCATCAGATGATGCATGGATGCGTGATGTGGGGCCAACTTTTGTCGTTAATAAAAATGGATCTGTACGTGGTGTAGACTGGGATTTCAATGCATGGGGAGGTATAAAAGAAGGCATTTATTTCCCCTGGAATAAAGATGCTGTTGTTGCACAGAAAGTTTTGGAAATAGAGGGTATTGATTCCTATAAAGCTCCTTTTGTACTTGAGGGTGGTTCCATCCATACAGATGGAGAAGGTACAGCATTAACTACAAGAGAGTGTTTGTTGAACTGCAATAGGAATCCTGATCTAAACGAAAATGAAATCGAAGAACTTTTAAAAAAATATCTGAATGTTGAGAGAATCATATGGCTGGATAAAGGGGTATTTCAGGATGAAACCAACGGTCATGTTGATAATTTATGCTGTTTTGTGAAACCTGGAGAAGTTTTGTTGACTTGGACCGATGATAAGTCTGATCCCCAGTATGAAATATCTGAAAATGCCCGTAGGGCTTTGCTGAATTCAGTTGATGCAAAGGGTAGAAAACTGAAAATACATACAATCCACCAGCCAGGTCCTTTATACCGTACACGTGAAGAATGTTTTGGTATTGATTTTGATACAAATGCAGCTCCAAGAGAACAGGGTGACAGGCTGGCTGCATCCTATGTTAATTTTTATATTGCAAATAATGGTGTTGTGGTACCATTGTTTGATGATGAATTTGACGAACCCGCAATAAAAATTTTTGAACAACTTTTTCCAGGCAGAAAAATCGTGGGAATTTTATCCAGGGAGATTTTGCTGGGTGGTGGAAATATTCACTGCATTACTCAACAGCAACCAGGATAATCAGCACATAGTAAGGTCAGTGTGTATCTGAAGCGAGCAATGCCGCAACTCATATACCTGTCACAATTCCCTGTTTTTTATCACAGAAATTCAAAGGTAAGGCACTAAAGGAACAAAAGAATTGAGATTGAAACGTAAAGGTTTTTTATTTATATGAAATAAAACATAAACCATTACTTTTATTGGCTACGCGTCTACGACCCATAATTTGTTGTGAGGCAAATCTGAACTTGAATCCAGATCGGCCTCATGACCATTAATGACTATCAATAATTTATTGGAAAATGAACATGGCACCAGATAAAGGAATGTTATATCTAAAGGGTATCAATAAAACATATGGAAGTGTAAAAGCTGTAAAAGATGTTACACTTGAGATAAAATCAGGAGAATTTTTTACTCTGCTGGGACCATCGGGATGCGGCAAAACAACCTTGCTTCGCATGATCGCCGGCCTGGAGATTCAGGACTCGGGCAGCATTATACTTGAAGGTAAAGATATCACCCGGATACCTGCAACTAAAAGACAAATAAATACTGTTTTTCAAAGTTACGCCCTTTTTCCACACTTAAATGTTTTTGAAAATGTTGCTTTTGGGCTCAGGGCCAGAAAAATTCCTGAAAAAGAGTTGAAACCAAAGGTCCAAACTGCGCTGGATATACTTGAACTTGGGAGGATGTCAACCCGTTTTCCCCATCAGCTTTCAGGAGGACAAAACCAGCGGGTAGCCCTTGCCAGAGCAGTGGTTAATGACCCTAAAGTATTATTGTTGGATGAACCCATGTCTGCCCTTGATGCAAAGCTGCGAGCACAGGTACAGGTGGAGCTCAGGCGACTTCAAAAACAACTTGGTCACACTTTTATACTTGTCACCCACGATCAGGACGAGGCACTTGTTGTATCAGACCGGATTGCCGTAATGAAAGATGGTCAGATCATCCAGTCCGGCAGCCCGGATGATGTATATGATTTTCCCAAAAATAGATTTGTTGCTGAATTCTTAGGAGCTGCCAATATTCTTTCAGGTAAATTCTTTGATGGGATGTTCCATACTGATGTCGGCAATCTTGAACTGGATGTTCAGCCTTCCTGGGAACATGGGGTAATTGCCATTCGACCGGAATGGATAAAATTTTCAGACACAAAACCCGAACAAAATGGTGTCAGAGCAAAGGTCACTGAAATTATTTATCGCGGTACAAATCTGGATATCTGGTGTGAACCGGGACCGATAAGGGTGAAAAGCACTACCTATAAAGATTTTAAAATTGGAGATGAATTATGGCTTGAACTGGCTCCCAAAGAACTGGTGGTGTTAGATGAATAAACTGATGATTTGGTACGGTGAACTGATTGCCCCTAAAAAACTTCTGAAAAGAGGCGCTTTGTTTCTAAGTCCCGGCATGCTGTGGCTGATATTTTTTCTGGTTATTCCAGGCCTTGTGCTGATTCTTGTCAGCTTTGCAGGCAGGGGAAGCTATGGGGAACTTGTATGGGAGTTTGGACTTGCAAATTATAAAAGACTTGTGGGATATGGGATATTCGGGTGGACACCTGATTATATCGTTATTCTTTTACGTTCAGTGTGGGTGGCCATTGTCACTACAGGTTTATCCGTTGTCCTTTCTTATCCTTTATGTTTTTTTATAGCAAAAAAGCCAGAAAGAACCCGTTACGTATGGCTGATGATGGTGATTATTCCTTTCTGGACAAATATGGTCATCAGAACATACTCATGGTTTTTGATTCTTGCCCCTGAAATGCCCCTTGCAAAACTTGCAGCATATTTTAAATTAATTTCACCTGGAATGGCTCTATATCCCAGTGCATTTGCAGTCTATCTCGGTATGATTTCCATATTTCTTCCTTTTGTCGCATTGCCGCTTTTTTCAAGCGTTGAACGCATGGACTGGGCTCTTGTTGAAGCTGCCCAGGATCTTTATTCATCAAATGTAAGAATTTTTATGCATGCTATTTTACCCCAGACTCTGCCAGGACTTTCTGTGGGTATTATCCTTACCTTTGTACCGGCCATGGGAATGTTTGTGGTTCCGGATCTTCTTGGCGGAGCAAAGTACATGTTAGTCGGGAACCTGATAGAACAGCAGTTCGGGACAAGCAGAGACTGGGCATTTGGTGCGGCAATAAGTATGGCCCTGATGGCTTTGACCCTGTTCAGTCTATATTTGTATAGAAAGAAAAATAAGGATATCGATTTATTATGAAAAAAATCAAATTGCTGGTTAATGCCATGGCATTGGGAACAATGGCATTTTTGTATCTTCCACTAATGGCGGTGGCTTTTTTTTCCGTGAATAACACAAAATACGGTCTTGTATGGAAGGGATTTACCCTGAAATGGTATATTCAATTACTTCATAATGAGGCGATCCTCCACATTGCCTTGAATACACTTATTCTCGCTGTTGTTTCAACGATAATCTCCACTATTCTTGGCACTGCACTTGCCATCGGGATGGGACGCTTTCCATGGCCCGGAAAAATGAACACCATTCTTGACCTTATCCTGCATCTCCCTGTGATTATACCGGACATTATTCTTGCAGCAGCACTTGTAATCGCTTTCGGGCTTCTCCGTTCTTTGTCATCGGTATTCGAACCCGGTCTGATATGTATGATAATCAGCCATATTACCTTTCAGGTGGCGTTTGTTGCCCTTGTGGTTCGCAGCCGCCTGATAAGTATTGGAAAGGATATTGAAGAAGCTGCAAGAGATCTCTATGCAAGTACGTCATACCTTTTATGGAAGATCACCCTGCCCCTGTTGCTGCCTGGTATTATTGCCGGGGCAATGCTTGCTTTTACCTTGTCCCTTGATGATTTCGTCATTAGTTTTTTTACAGCCGGACCTGACTCCGTAACATTACCATTGTACATTTTTGCGGCAGTCAGACGAGTAGTAACACCACAGATACATGCCCTTGCAACTATAGTTTTATTTGTTACTGTAATTCTTGTATTTACAATGGAACGTTTTACAAGAAAAAAAGATATACAATAAATAGTCATTTTGTAATGATGTACTAACAATATAGAGAAGTTATAACTTTTAATTATCAGAAACAAGGAGAGAAAAATGAAAAAGATGATGCTGATCGTTACAACCTTTTTAGTCTTTTTGTCAGGAATCGCCTGGGCCGGAAACGGGGTTCTAAAAATTTTTATTTGGTCTGAATATATGGATGAAGTCAATTTTCCAAAAGAATTTCAGGAAGCCACAGGCATTAAGGTTAAACTGGATTTATATGAATCAAATGAGGAGATGATGGCAAAGCTTCAGTCAGGCGGACTGGGACAATATGACATCGTTGTTCCATCGGATTATATTATACCAAGTCTTATTCATCTGCATTTGCTGACACCCCTTGATCATTCCAAAATACCCAATTTAAAGAATTTAAGTAAAACCTTTACCAACCCTGTTTTCGATCCTGGCAATAAATATTCAGCAGGATGGCAGTGGGGGACCATTGGGTTGATGTATAACAAGAATAAACTAAGCCAGGCCGATGTTCAGTCCTGGTCCATTTTATTTGACCCAAGTAAAAAACCCGGCCCCTTCTATCTTTTGGATTCTGTGCGGGAAATGCTTGGCATTACTTTGTTATACCTGGGACATGATTTTAACTCTACCAATCCCAAGGAGCTGAAGGAAGCAGCAGATCTTCTTATATCTACCAAGAAAAGAGAAGCATGCCTGGGCTTTAAAGGAGGGGTTGGTGGCAAAAATGATGTAATATCCGGAACTGCAAATGCTGCCATGGTTTATAATGGTGATGCTGTCCAGACTATTGCCAATTATCCTAAAAAATATGGCTTTGTAATACCAAAAGAAGGCAGTGAAATATGGGTCGATTCAATGTGTATTCCAGCCAAAGCACCTGATCTTGATGCCGCCTATAAGTGGATCAACTGGGTTCTCAGCCCCAAGGTTGGTGCTGAGTTGTCAAATTATAATCATTTTGCAACTCCAAATGGAGCAGCAAAACCCTATCTTTCCAAAGCAGATCTAAATAATCCAAGTGTATGGCCGACACCAAAAATTATGAAGACCCTCAGATTTGTTAAAGATCTTGGAAAAAAGAATTATATTGTTGACCAGACATGGACAATGGTAAAAGCGCATTAATAAATATTGTTATCAAAGCATGGGATGCAGAGAAAAAAACTCTGCATCTCATCTGAGTTTAACAAAAATGATCAAGGCCTTCAGGATGGTTGATACATACTGCCTTATAGTTTTACGCCCCCAAATTGGCCTTTGCCGCCCGTCTCAGTAATGGCATATCAAGCCCCCTCAGCTCGGCGCATAAAAGGACTTCATTTATTACATCAATTGTACTTGCGGGAATATCATCAGCCCATTGATTACTTATTTTTTTAAATATCGACCCGATGTTTTTACCTTTTCTCGCCGCTTTACCGGCTTTTCTACCAAACTCATGCAGAGGACCTTCAAGGGAAAAGGCAAACAGGGATGACGTCCAGACAACACTTGCTGCTGTAAAGGTCTCAGGTGATGCCCCAAGGGCAATGCCCATGGTTCTTGCCTCCTCAGATGCTAAAGCCATTAAATATGCAAGGGATGAAAACCCTTCTGAATGATCAATACCTGCAAGGTAGTTTATACATACTGCATATACCCTGGCAAGGATGTCTGCGATCTGAACGCCTATTGGATCTTTTGAAAAAATTGTTGTCACATTTGGAGCCGTAAAAAAATCACCGAGGTTTTCAAGATTTTTCTCAGGACCTGCAAGGGTTCCGATCATTTTGTTAGATTCAATGAAATCTTTGGGTTCCACAGCACCTGCAAGCGTATAGACTTCCACGTCTTCCCTTCCGGATTCAACAATAATATTCTGAACAAGATGGTATGGAAGAACGTGATTTTTTTGGATAAATGCCCTTGCCGTTACAATTATTTTCACCGGCTGTTCCGAGACTTCCACGATACTGCGGATATTTGACTCAAAATCATCGGGTTTCACTGCCACGATGATCTCACTTGCCTTTCTAAAGGCGCTGTGGGGATCAGAAGTCACAAAAACATTTTTTGGAAGTGTTTTTTCGGAAAATTCAGCCGGACCATGCCGTGTCTTTCCCATAATCTCAATTAAATCACGATCAGGATCAAATATTGTTATGCTTGCATTATTGTATTTTTTATCCTCAAGAAAACGGTTCCCAATATGAAAAGCAAGTGCAAATCCCCATTTACCGGCACCTGCAATAACAAGATTCTGGTCGGCAGTGGGAGAGTAAAGTCTTCGATCTCCATGGGTTGCATAATAGTTAAGTGCTTTTTCATCTTTTACACCTGGAAGTCCTGTTTCATCCTTTGCAAAACGATTTACAATCCCCCGTTTTTTCAATAGCCCAAGCCCGTCCTTAATGATATCGTCAATGGTGTTTTCAACAATATAATCTTCGAAATCAGGGGGATGGCCAAAGGTTTTAACATGGTATTCTTCAATGGATTTCATCTCATGCTCAACAGCTTCTGCAAGATTTTTAATCTTGTTTTTCCTTGCACGGACAAGACCCCTTGCCACAATCTGGATTGACATGATTTTTTTAGTATGTGCTATTTCTCTGATGGAGGCAAGGGCAGTAAACTCATCAAAATCGATCCCGCTTTTTTCATTTGCATAATTTTCCTTAAGTTCACTTAAAAGCATAGGAGCAGGCAGAGAGATATATGCCCTGCCGTAAATGTTTTCAAGGGAACGCCAGAAAAATGATCCGGGATGGAAGGGGAACTTTAATAATGTCCTGAAAAACCCCATGCCTTTAATCCAGGTTAAGCCACCTTTGCCCGAGCACATCATTCTGTCTTCGGGAACGGCTGAATAGGATATGGCAACAGGCTGAATGACAAGATCCCTGTCAGTATTAATTGCACCCTTTAACGTCACAAGACGCTTGGGATACCTGAGGCTTCCATCCCTTGTCCTTGCACCGCCTTTCCACGCCTCAAGAAATATTCCCTGCTGTTCGCCTGATCTTGACAAAGCACTGCAATAATTGTACAATGCTGCCATTTCAAATTTTGAAGCACCCTTTCTTATAACGACATATGAACCGGTCATCAGAAGCTTTGCAATGCTCTCCACCGCCATCATGTTCTGGCCTGCGGCAAAAACAGGAAGTCCCATTTTAAGATACTGCCATAGAAGATCAAGAACAAATTCATCAAGATGCGATGAATGATTGATAAGAAATACCACGCCGCATCCGTTTTTCATGTGATTTTTAAGTTGATCTGTATATTTTAATTCACGGCCATCGGAAGATGTGAATGGAAGATAAGGATTCTGATGTTTAAAAAGATGACCAAAAACAAGGGCAATGGCTGAAGCCACTTTTAAATGAGTTTCACGGTTGTAGCGTATTTTAATCTCATTTATTATACTTTCGATTTCCTGTTGTTCAATGGTTTCACCATCCCTCTGCAGCTGCTCCATGGTCAATTCAACGGCAAGCTGACTGATTTTGTCAGAATTTTCCCAGGCAGGAGGAAGATCCTTAAATTGTTCAGCATAGGATCTTCCTGCATCGCTTTTTGCAATACGTTCCGCAATGGCGATAAAATCGATACGATTCACCAGAGCGGCAATAATTTTTGCAAAAAATCTTTTATAAAACGGTTTGCGTTTTTTACTCACAGATACAAATTTTCCTTTTATGCTGCCATGGCTTCAGGATTCAAATGAGCTGTAATTTTCTTTTCTATTTTTTTAAAAACAAAAAGAAGTCCGTAAACAAGAACAAGATAAATTACAGCAGCAGTGATGAAAATCTCGTAAAATGCGAATGTCCTTGAAGCAATTAGTCTGGCAACACCTGTGATATCCATGAGGGTTATTATTGAAACAAGGGAAGTTGCCTGGAGCAGAAAAACCACCTCATTTGTATAGGCAGGCCACGCTATTCTCAGGGCAGCCGGCATGATTATTCTCCTGTAGAGGAGGAAACCTGACATCCCGCAGGCCCTTGCCGCCTCTATTTCACCAAAATCAACACCTTCAATACCTCCCCTTAAAATTTCAGCACTGTAGGCGGCCGTATTTAAAGCAAGGGAAAGAACAGCACAGAAAAAAGGTTTCCTGAACAGATACCATAACCCCACATGGCTTAAAGCACTCTGAAACTGGCCGCTCCCATAGTAGATTATAAAAATCTGAACCAGAAGCGGGGTCCCCCTGAAATAAAAGATAAACCATTTCACAGGCATCCGTATGAAATTGTTTTTTGACACACTCATTATTGACAGAAAAAGAGCCATGACAAAACCTGCTGCGACACTGATGGCTGTAATTTCCAACGTTATGACCGTCCCGTCAAGCAGCTTTGGTATATTATTGGTAATAACGGAAATATCCATTTCTTATTCCCTCCTTATGCCGCGGCTGGCTCTTTTTTCCGCCCATTGCTGAAAACCTATGGATAAAATGGTAATTAAAAGATAAATCAAAGAAGCTGCAAAATAGCATGAAAAAGGCTTGTGGGTGCTTCTTGCCGCAATACCTGCGTTCATGAGAAGCTCGGGAAGCTGGATAACGGAAATAAGAGCGGTTGCCTTGATCAGGACCATCCAGACATTACTTAAGCCCGGGATGGCAAATCTCCACATCTGGGGAAGCAGTATCCTCCTGAATGAAAGAACCGCACTCATACCGCATGCACGCGCAGCCTCCATCTGACCCCTTGGTACGGCAAGAAATGCTCCGCGGTAGACCTCCGTTGTAAATGCACCATATATAAAACCAAGTGTAAGAATTCCGGCAAACATGGGATCCAGGTTAACATAAATGTTTTTACCGAAAAAAGCTGCAATATCCTGAATCAATGTAGGAGCGCCATAGTAAACAAGAAGAATTGATACAAGTTCGGGAACTCCCCTCATTACAGTGGTATAGGTTTCTGCAAGCACCGCAAGTGTCTTAATTTTAGACAGCTTGAAAAGTGATCCGACAAGTCCTAATAACAGAGCAATAATCAATGCTCCAATTCCCACAACAATGGTGAGTTTTGCCCCTTTAACGAGAAGAAAACCATAGCCCTGAAGATCAAACATTGTTGTATTCCCCTTAAAAAAACAATCAATTACAAAAAACGACTATAAAAAAAATTGAAGAATCTTCCATTGGATACTGCCCTGTCCGGCAAAAAGACCCATTGTAAAAGTCCGATTTTACAATAATTATAAAAAACGGGCAGCAGAAACAGAAAATTCTTCAATTTTTAAAAATTTATCTAATCACCATAAACATCAAAATCAAAATACTTTGCATTGATTTTTTTGTATGTACCATTGGCGCGGATTTTATCTATTGCAGTGTTAAAAAGATTTATAAGTGCTGTATCACCCTTTCTGACAGCAATTCCTATACCTTCACCAAACCACTTGGGGTCATTGAACCCGGGTCCGACAAATTCAAAATCTTTTCCCATTGGTTTACTTAGGAATCCACCGTTGAGCACAACGGAATCAGCAACTACAAGATCAACCCTGCCGGCAACAAGGTCAAGATTAGCCTCATCCTGGGTTGTGTAGGATTTTATTGTTGCAACTTTGCCAAATTCATCGTTTGCAAAATTAGCAGCTACGGTTCCCCTCTGTACACCTATGATTTTACCCTTAAGCCCTGCCTTTGTAATTTTAAAATGAGAACCTTTCTTGGCAACAAATCTTGCAGGTGTACTGTAATACTTATGTGTAAAACTGACTTTTTTCTTCCGTTCAGCGGTGATGGACATGGACGCTATGATGCAGTCAAATTTTTTCGCAATAAGTCCCGGGATAAGACCGTCCCAGTCCTGAACAACAAATTTATATTTGACACCTGCAGATTTACACAAAGCTTTTGCAATATCGATATCAAAACCCTGAACCTTGCCGTTTTTATCAACATAATTAAACGGAGGATATGCGCCCTCCGTTCCAATGCGGATCATCTTTATTTTACTACCGGCAAATGCAGTGGTTGTTCCTGCGATGGTAAGACATAATACGATTGCAAACAAAATTAATTTTTTCATTTTTTTCTCCGTTTTTAAAAAATAGTTAAAAAAGCATCATTTAAGTTAATAACTGCCATGAGGCAAATCTTAACAGCGTTACAGCTGTCTCACAACAAATGTAAAACCTTTAAAAAAAGTATCAGATAAGATTGGATAAAAATTGCCTGCATCTTTCAGAATCAGGGCTGTCAAATATATAATCCGGCGGACCCTCGGCTTCAATTACCCCCTTATCAAGAAAAATGATTTTAGATGACACCTCCCTTGCAAAACCCATTTCATGGGTGGCAACAATCATTGTACGGCCCTCCTTCACAAGATTCTGCATAACCCTTAAAACCTCACCCACAAGTTCAGGATCAAGTGCAGAGGTTGGCTCATCAAAAAGCAGGACATCGGGGTCCATGGCAAGGGCACGGGCTATGGCTGCTCTCTGCTGCTGACCGCCTGAAAGCTGTGCCGGAAAATAGTGGGATCTATCGGCAATACCAACCTTTTCAAGCAGTTCCATTGCATATTCTTTCGACTCTTTTTTAGGTCTTTTAAGAACATGCACAGGAGCTTCCATGATATTTTCAAGAATAGTCATATGCGACCATAAATTAAAATGCTGGAACACCATTCCGAGCTTTGTCCGGATCCTGTCCACCTGTTTTTTATCGGAAGGCACAATTTTACCACGACGGTTTTTTATCATCTTAAGATACTCTCCACCCACATGGATTTCACCTGCCGTCGGGATTTCAAGCAGATTCATGCACCTTAAAAAAGTACTTTTCCCGGACCCGCTTGAACCGATCAGGGTTATAACATCACCTTCATGGGCTTCCATCGATATTCCCTTTAACACTTCAAGTTTGCCAAAATTTTTATAAAGATCTTTCACAATCAAAGCATCCGGGGCTGTTTTGCTCAATATTCACCTCATATGATAAAAAATTACACCTGCAGGAAAAATCCCGCAGGAAACAGAAATAATTCTCACCTGGCATGAAACAATCAAGATAAAAAGCCCTTAAACCGTTAAACAGGTAATATGCAAAAAATAATGCCACAGTTTCTCACATACCCTGAAACACTTTTTATGATAATTGCTCCTGAAATTGAAAAATACAGTAGCAGGTAAATTCCCCCAAATCAAGTTTTTTATATGAAACTACTTCAAAGTACCTTTAAGAATATGAGTTTCTATATTTGTTGAGAGGCAGTCTGAGAGTCTCCAGATCCGCCTCATGGCGGTTATAAGAAAAACTGTGTTGATATCTCAGATAATTTCTCAATATTTCCAAATTGTTTTACTTTACGATAATGCTTTATGTCATTTGTAACGAAAACTGCCCCGTTAAAAATAGCGAGGGCATGATATAGTGAATCACTCAACTCAGGAAAACCACTTTTTTTATGTCCTGTTCTGGCTATTTCAATTGCTTTCATGCGCACCTTACAATTTGGAACGACAATTTTAATCACATCTTCTTTGGCAAGATGCTCAATATAACCTAAATGTTTCTGGATAACTTCAGTGTCATTTAAATTTCCGCACAATACCTCTGTAATTTCATCGAGTAATAAACTTGGGACAAAAATTTGGCTTTGTTTTATTATTGCACTCTTTATGAGCTGGTGGGATACATATGCAAAGTGACGATCAAATATGTATTCCAGAAAAACATTCGCATCCAGTACAAACTTCTTACTTCCCATATTTTTTGCCTGCCTGTACTCTTTTTCCTTCTCTCATTGACCGCAAAATATCTGTTGGGTCATCATTAGATGACACTACAGGTAAAGCTTCCATTTCATCTAATAGTGCTAACTGAGCAGGCGATAGAGTGTTATTTGTTAAGTTCTCACTTTCAAGTGGAATAATTTTAGCGAGAGATTTTCCCTTCCTTTGAATTGTAATAATATCTTTTTTATGAAAAACCTCATCAAGTATAGTTCCAAGTTGCCTCCGTACTGATGTAACATCAATTATTCTTTCCATAGTATTGCCCCCTTAACCATATTGACTATATGAGTTAACATAGTTCTCAAATCAAAAAATGTCAAATATGTTTTCATTAACAAGAGGTTGATTCCTTAGGGAACTGTAAGAAAATAATATTCGTATATTGTGCAGTATTTTTGTTCGTTTTCAAGGCGTGATGACAGGTGCATAGTCGAACTATGTGCCTGTTATCACTTAAAGCCCGGAAGCTGCTTGAAATATGTGCAGAAAAGAGCTAAATAAACAGGCTCATATTATTAACTTGAATATTCAATGATTACTGTGGTATTTCTTTTTTTAAAACTTAAAATAGATTTGTAACCTTAATTCGCCCATGGCTGTTATTGAATATTTTTAGGATAAATAAAGCATGCCGCTGTTAAAACCAAGAAAGAAAACCCGTGAAATAAGTGTAGGGAATGTTAAAATAGGGGGAAATGCCCCTGTTGCAGTCCAGTCAATGATAACTGCCTTTACAGAAGATTCAAAGGCCGCCATTGCACAGATTAAGGAGCTTTCCGCCGCAGGATGTGAAATTGTCAGAGTGGCTGTGCCAGGCATGGATGCGGCACATTCCATAAAGAAAATAAAAAAAGAAATTAATATCCCTTTGATTGCAGATATTCATTTTGATTATAAGCTTGCCATTGCTTCTGCTGAAGCCGGGGCTGACGGTCTCAGAATAAATCCCGGCAATATCGGAGAAAAAAAGAAAATTAAAGCTGTTGCTGACTGCGCAAGGGACAGAGGTATTCCCATAAGAATAGGAGTCAATGCAGGATCACTTGACAAAACCATTGCAGAAAAAATGGGTGCAACTCCCCAAGCCATGGTGAAAAGCGGAATGAATAATATCCGTTTACTTGAAGATCTTGATTTCCATAATATCAAAATCTCACTTAAAGCATCGGATGTTGAAAGAACCGTTGAAGCCTACAGGCTGATGTCATCAAAAACCGATATTCCCCTTCACCTTGGAGTCACGGAAGCAGGCGGTATTTACAGCGGCATTGCAAAATCATCCATTGGCATGGGCATGCTCCTTGCCGAAGGCATAGGAGATACCATGAGAGTCTCCTTAACAAGAAACCCCGTTGAAGAGGTGAGAGCCGCATGGGAAATTTTAAGGGCTCTTAAAATCAGGAAGAGGGGTCCTGAACTTATCTCATGTCCCACCTGCGGAAGATGCAGGATAGATCTCTTCACCATTGCAGAACAGGTGGAAAAAGCGCTTTTGACATGCAGTGCAACAATAAAAGTTGCCGTAATGGGATGTATTGTAAATGGACCCGGAGAGGCAAAGGAAGCCGATATAGGAATAGCCGGGGGAGATGGAATGGGAATTCTCTTTAAAAAAGGCAAATTTATAAAAAAAGTTAAACAGGACATGCTTGTGGATGTGCTGCTGAATGAAATAAAAACAATGACAGAATAAATATTATAATGGACTCAAAGGAATAAAATCAAATGGCAAAAAAGATTAAAAACGCAATTTCACCGACAAGATCTGAAGATTATCCAATGTGGTATCAGGAGGTTGTAAAAGCATCTGATATGGCGGAAAAATCCCCTGTCAGGGGGTGCATGGTTATTAAGCCATGGGGTTACAGCCTGTGGGAAAATATAGTAAACAAACTCAATGAAATGTTCCGGGAAACCGGCGTTAAAAATGCCTATTTCCCGCTTTTTATACCTTTGAACTTTCTTGAAAAAGAAGCTCAGCATGTTGAAGGGTTTGCAACGGAATGCGCCGTTGTTACCCACCATAAACTTGAAAAAAACAAGGATGGCAAGCTTGTTCCGGCAGGAAAGCTCACCGAACCTTTGATTGTTCGCCCCACATCTGAGACAATTATAGGAGAATCCATGTCAAGGTGGATTTCAAGCTACCGCGATTTACCACTTCTGCTTAACCAGTGGGCAAATGTTGTAAGATGGGAGATGAGAACCAGAATCTTTCTGCGCACAAGTGAATTTCTATGGCAGGAAGGCCATACTGCCCATGCAACGGAACAGGAAGCAATAGAAAGAACAATGATGATGCTTGATATCTATACTGAATTTGTGGAAAAATATCTCGCCATGCCCGTGGTCAGGGGGAAAAAGACCGAGGCTGAAAGATTTCCAGGAGCATGCGATACAACATGTATTGAAGCGATGATGCAGGACAGAAAAGCACTCCAGGCAGGCACGTCCCATTTTCTCGGACAGAATTTTGCAAAGGGCTCTGATATAAAATTCCAGACAAAAGATGAAAAAGAAGAATTTGCATGGACAACATCATGGGGTGTTTCAACGCGAATGATCGGAGGGCTTATAATGACCCACGGTGATGACAACGGAGTTATAATGCCGCCGAGAATAGCCCCTTCCCATGTCGTCCTCCTCCCCATCATAAGGAAAGAAGAAGAAAAAAGAAAAATCATGGACTACACACAGGGCATAGCAGATGCCCTGAGAAAACGCAGGTACCACGGCAGAAAAATTGTTGTGGAAATTGACGACAGGGATATTGGAGGCGCAAGGGGATGGGAATGGATAAAAAAAGGAATCCCTGTGAGGGCGGAAATAGGACCGAGGGACATGGAAAACGATTCTGTTTTTGCAGGAAGGAGGGATAAAGATCCAAACGAAAAACAGTCCATCAAAAGAGAAGCATTTATAAACGGCATACAAGATATGTTAGATGATATACAGGACACCCTTTTTAACAGGGCAATGGCATTCAGACAGGAACACACCCATAATATAGACACAAAAGAAGAATTTTATGAATTTTTCACTTCACAGGATAATAAAATTCACGGCGGATTTGCCATGTCCCACTGGTGCGGTTCCAGTGAATGTGAAGCAGAAATAAAAAAAGATCTTTCCGTGACCATAAGGTGTATTCCATTTGAAAGCAGAACGGAACATGGAAAATGCATATGCTGCGGCAGTGCAAGCAGCAGACGTGTTCTTTTTGCAAAGGCGTATTAATTAATGATAAGAATAACTGACATACTTGATAAGGTAAGCGAGTACACCCCGGATGCGGATACGGATATCATTGACCGTGCATATATCTATTCTGCCCAGGTACATGCCGGCCAGACCCGCCTTTCAGGAGAGCCGTATCTCACCCACCCCCTTGAAGTGGCATCTATTCTCGCCGACATGCAGTTTGATGTGGAAAGCATTGCAGCGGCCCTTCTCCACGATGTAGTTGAAGACACACATGCCACCAGAGAAGAGATTGAAGAGATGTTCGGTCACAATGTTGCCCACATCGTTTCAGGAGTAACAAAACTCTCTAAAATCACCTGCTCGACAAAAGCTGTTCAGCAGGCAGAGAGTTTAAGAAAAATGATCCTTGCCATGGCAGACGATATACGGGTCATTCTCATTAAACTTGCAGACCGGCTCCACAATATGAGGACATTGAAATATCATAAAAGAGCGGAAAAACAGAGATCAATTGCCCAGGAAACCCTTGATATCTATGTCCCCATTGCAGCACGGCTCGGCATATTCTGGATGAAACAGGAACTGGAAGATATCGCTTTTTTCTACACCATGCCTGAAGAATATGAGAACATCAATGCACTTGTAAATAAAGACCGAAAAGAAAAAGAAGAATATATTAAGACGGTAAAGAAGAAACTAAAGGAAAAAATAACAAGCTCAGGCCTTAAAGCTGATATAAAGGGGAGGTACAAACAGCCCTATAGTATTTATCATAAAATGCTTTCCCAGAATCTGGATTTTAATGAAATCTATGATATCATCGCATTCAGAATTATTGTTAACACCATTTCCGACTGTTATAATTCTCTTGGACTTATTCATTCCATGTGGAAACCGATCCACAGTAAAATAAAGGACTATATCGGTGTACCAAAACCCAACGGATACCAGTCTCTGCATACAACGGTCATCGGCCCCTATGGAGAAAGGGTTGAAATTCAGATCAGGACAGACGAAATGGATCAGGTCGCAGAATCCGGCATTGCAGCACACTGGAGCTACAAAGAAGGTGCAACCCTTGATGATAAAACCGTGGGAACATTTGCCTGGCTGAGAGACCTTGTGGAAAACCAGAAGGAATCAAGTGATCCCGATGAATTTATTGAAAACGTAAAAATAGATCTTTACCCGGACGAAATTTACATTTTTACACCGGGAGGTGAGATCAAGACCCTTCCCAAAGGCGCAACCCCTGTTGATTTTGCATATAAAATCCACACTGAGGTGGGAGCTCACTGTACAGGGGCCAAGGTAAACGGAAAGCTTGTTCCACTGGCCCACCGCCTTGAGACCGGAGATACTGTTCAGATAACAACTTCAAACGAACACCACCCAAGTGCAGACTGGCTCCATTTTGTAAAAACAGTCAAGGCAAGAACAAAAATACGGCAATGGGTTAAAGCAAGGGAAAAAGAGAGAAGTATCAGCCTTGGCAAAGAAATTTGTGAAAAAATTTTCAGGAAAAATAATCAGAATTTTTCAGGACTTGTTAAATCAGGGGATATTGAAAAAGCTGCTGCAGCATTTGGATTTAAAACCAGCGATGATCTCATTGCCCAGGTGGGCTTTGGAAAACTCACACCCCTTCAGGTACTTCACAAAACAATTCCCGAGACAGAACAGCAGCAGGAAAAGAAACCTGCCACCATACTCTCAAAAATAATAAAAAGTACAAAGGTAAAAGAAAAAAGTTCAGGCGTTATAGTAAAGGGCATTGATGATATTCTTGTTAAATTTGCCAAATGCTGCAACCCCCTTCCCGGAGACGCGATCACCGGATATATCACCCAGGGACAGGGTGTTGCCATACACAGAAAAAACTGTCTTAACGTACTGAAAATGAGTCCTGAAAGATTAATTGATGTACAATGGAGTGAGGACCTTACAGATTCATACCCAGTAACGATTAGAATCCGTTCAGCTGACAGGGTTGGCCTTCTCGCAGATGTAACTTCAGTTATCACGAAGAATAAAGCAAATATCGTTAACGGACACACAGAGACCGGTGATTACGGCATTGTAAGCAGCTATTTTACAATATCCGTTGCAAGTACAGAACAGCTCCAGAAAATAATAACGGAAATTAAAAAAGTAAAAAAAGTACGGGATGTAAAAAGAATAGTGTCAACTAACAAATAACGGCCATCAGGCTGATCCAAAGACTCTCATACGGTCTCTCAACAAGAAATGAGTCAAAGGCGCGAAGCCAGCTCTTGTAATTTGCAGTTAAAAATGCCGGAATGAAATCCGCCAGATGCTATTGGGCAGATCCGAATCTACTTTTGAATCTGCCCGTAAAATATTTATGCCTGTGCTTTGCTGCCCTTGGCAACCTTGACCACACTTCCCTTTTTAATGCAGCTTGTGCAGACATCAATTTTTCTCACCCTGCCTTCAAACAGAGCACGGACCCTCTGAAGATTGGGGTTGAAACGACGTTTATTTTTATTATGCGCATGGCTGACATTGTTTCCCACCATTGGTTTCTTGCCGCATATTTTACATTCTTTTGACATAATTTTTCAACTCCTGTATCTAAATATTAAATATATATAAACCTTTTTCTTAAATTGTAAGGCCTTAATTCACGTCAACAATAACGGAACCTTCAACAATAATGGAACGAGGTTACATACATTAAATAAAATTAATTGTAAAGAAAATTAAAAAAATGAAACCCTTTTTCAGGCATATTCTTTCCCGATTCCTGTATCAGTCTCTGGCACTTTGAAATCATTGACATGGCTTTTTTCCCCTCATAAGTATCGGGATAATGGGCGAAAATATATTCAAACCGGTTCAATGCAGCCTTATAGTGTTTTGATTTAAAATAAAAATTTGCAACATACAATTCATGACCGGCAAGGTTTTCAATACATTTTTTAATTTTACGTTTTGCTTTAAATGCATAGGGACTGTCAGGAAATATTTTTACGAGGCGTTTAAACTGTTCAAGTGCTTTTTTAGTAAAATCCTGCTCCCTGTCCACACTGTCAAGCCGGTCATACCAGCACAACCCCATACGGTATATAACATAGGGAACTGCATCATTTTTAGGATGCATTGTTTCAAATTCATGATAAGCCGATAAAGCTTCATCATATTCCTTAAGTTTATAATGTGCATCGGCTATCTTCAACTGGGCAAGGCTTGCGTATTTGCTGAAAGGATACCAATCATTAAGTTTTTTAAAAGCAGCAATGGCGTTTTGAAATTCATCTGCCCTGAATGCAGCAACACCTTCCCCGGCAAGTTGTTCAGCACTCTTTTGTGTTTTATGAGCATTTTTAAATATTGCACACCCTGAAACGGAAAAAAACAAAACAAATGTAATAAAAACAAATACGGAAAACAAAGATAATTTCTTCATAATATCCTACTTAAGTACCAGAACGAAAATACAGGAATAATATCCAAAGCGGTCCATGCCCATAACCCAACTGCCTCTCCACAATTTCTTGTTTTTTACAAAAAGTCCCCTAAAGCACTAAGGATTATTTTCAATAAAATGTTCAGCAGAGATCACTGCAACAGAGCCGTCACTCACAGCCGTTGTCACCTGGCGCAGGGGCGTTGTCCTTACATCTCCGGCTGCAAAAATTCCAGGAACAGAGGTTGCCATGGTGTGATCGGTCACAATAAAACCCTGGTCATCAAGTTCTAAGGAATCGCCGACAAACCCTGTATTTGGTATAATACCTATCCAGACAAAGCATCCGTCAGCCTTTATCGTTTTTTCTTCCCCTGATTTTACGTTTTTTATTTTGACATTTTCAACGTTAAAAAAGCCATCCATGGCTGAAACCACAGAATCCCAGATAAATTCAATTTTATCGTTTTTAAAAGCCCTTTCCCTTAAAATTTTTGTGGCCCTGAGTTCACCCCTTCTGTGAACAAGATAAACTTTTTCAGCAAATTTTGTCAGATACATTGATTCCTGAACTGCAGTATCTCCGCCGCCAACGGCAACTACTGTTTTTCCCTTGAAAAAAGGAGCGTCACATGTGGCACAGAACGAGACTCCCTTACCAATGAATTTTTCTTCTCCAATATTTAATTTTCTTGGAGAAGCACCCGTTGCAATGATAATCGTTTTTGTACTGATGCTTCCGTCATCAAGATTAAGAATCTTCTTTTCCCGGGAAACATCCATTGAAAGGACCTCAGCCGTCTTGATATTCACCCCGAGGTTCTTTGCCTGATTAAGCATTTTATCCCCAAGGTCAAAACCACTTATACCATCGGGAAAACCGGGATAATTTTCAATCCAGTCCGTAATAATAATCTGGCCGCCAGGAGCTGCTTTTTCAAGAACAAGCACATTCATTTTTGCCCTTGCAGCATACATTCCAGCACAAAGCCCTGCAGGGCCTGCACCGATCACAACAAGATCATAGTCTGTCTCTGACATACAATCCTCCTTCTTAATTCAAATAAAATTCCTGAAAAAACCTTTTTTTGTTGTGAGGCGGATCCGGGACTCAAATCCCCATCATCCTCAGCCTCACAGCATTTATTACAAAAGTCCCTTAATTGAATTTTCAAGTTTTGCCTTTGCAACCATACCCGTAATCTTGTCTGCGGATTCCCCATTCTTGAAAAAAATCAAAGTTGGAATGGCTCTTATACCGTATTTACTCGGTGTCAAGGGATTTTCATCCACATTTACCTTTGCAAACTTAACCTTGTCTCCGTATACTTCTGCAAGCTCCGCAACTATCGGGCCAATGGCCTTACATGGACCGCACCATGGGGCCCAGAAATCAACCATTACCGGCACATCTGATTTTAATACTTCATTGTCAAATGAATCATCGTCTATTTCCATAATTTTTCCTGACATGATATATCTCCCTTTAACCAATTATTTCAATCTGTCTGTAAATTATTGTTTAAACCATATTAATGATTTCAACATTAAAAACACTGAATGAATATATGATCTTGTACCTGTTTTGTCAATGTAAGTTAATGCCGCAATGCAAAATTTTACTAAACTGAAGTTGAACTTCAGCCCAGCCACTCGTCAAATTTGATTGTTCACGAATAATATTTTATAAGAAAGAGCTCATTTTTGACAGAGTCACAAATGCTTTTTCTATGTTCGTTGTGAGGCTCCGTGGATGCGGATCTTACCACAATTCATGGAGATTAAGCCGGCGTATTTGACCCGCCGGTACCTGATCAAAAAGACCTGAAAGTGACACTGCAGGATCTGATAAAAAACTGATACTTTCCTTAGGAATTCACGTTACATTCAGGGTGTTGTGAGGGCTGGGGAAGAAAAATACTCAGCTACCCGATTCGATTATTTCGCACGCTTCAGTAGTGATATCTGCATGAAATGATTGTAATAAAATCATCATCGACAGCATATACGAGCCTGTTTATTTCATCAATTCGCCGGGACCAAAATCCAGATAAATTCTCTCTCAGTGGTTCTGGTTTTCCTATTCCTTCAAATGGTTGCCTCATAGTATTATTAATCAGTTTATTAATTCGCCTGAGTGTTTTTTTATCTTGCGATTGCCAATAGATATATCCCTTCCATGCTTCATCAGTCCATGCTAATGTTCTATTCATCTAAAAGCTCTTTTTCCTGGACGTTTCCACTTTTATACTGCTCTATAGATTTTGTAAGATGTGTTGCATTAGCTGGTGCCCTGAGAAGATAGAAAGTCTCCATATAACTATTGAAGGTCTCTAACGACATAACAACTGCGTCTTCTGAATCCCGGCGAGTTATTATTGTATAATCCGCATCATTTATGACTTGATCTAAAACAGACTTCAAATTATTTCTTGCTTCGCTAAAATTGACAATTTTCATAATATCCTCCAGACTTGTGCCATTTATTGTACAAGTATAATAAATACTTTTCAACATGTCCAGCTATTTATACCACGGTAAATTTATTCTAATTCAGAAAGGATTATAGATGGCAGCTATTCCGCGTCATTTTCAAAAAATCAGAAAGATCATGTTTATTCCCTTGTGCGGAATGGACGAACCGTTGTAAGGCTGACTGCTGGTCAAATTTAAAAATTGGCATCAATAAAAGGTCACTTATGGACTCTAAAATTTCTGCCCGTGATATTTCATAAACAGATTCTAAAACCCAAAGCATTTCTAAAATGACCAGTATATGAGAGTTTCATTTTGTGTTGTGAGGCCGTTTAAGAGTCACCGGATCGGCCTCATAGCCTTTATATAGGGCATGGGCGGCTATCAATCCTGCCTGAATTCCAATTTTATAATCTTCTTTTCCTTGACATTGCTGCTTCTCTTACGCATTATCATCTTTTTATGTAAATATTCGGCCAGCGCTCCTGGAGTGCTGGCCGAAATTTGCATTATTACATTATTAATGTCGGATATTTGCTTTTTTATTTAAAATTTTCACATAGAAAATATGGAAAAAATTCAAAATGAAGAATAAAATCAGGGCAGGTGCTCTTATTTCAGGAGGCGGGACAAACCTCCAGGCAATTATTGATGCATGCAGCAAGGGAACAATCGACGCGGAAATAGTTTTTACAGGCTCTGATAACAAAGATGCTGCAGGACTTAAACGAGCTGAAAAAGCAGGGATAGAAACCTTTGCCGTGGATTATAAATCAATCATAAATCAATACAGAAAAAACCCCGGCGAACTGCCTCTGCCCCATGATTTTAATATTGAAGAGATTAAAGCAAAACAGACCCTGATTCCGGAAAAAGCGGGTAATGAAAAAATCGAATTCTTTTTAAAGTCAAGGGCAGGTGCTGAAAAAGCACTCCTCGATGAAATCCTGCCATACAACATTGATCTTCTTATCCTTGCAGGCTTCATGCGAACCCTGACACCGTATTTTATAGACAAGATCAACACAGACAAAAACCACCATAAAATAATGAACATTCACCCTGCCCTTCTTCCGGCTTTTCCCGGAACTGACGGTTATGGAGACACCTTCAGGTATGGATGCAAAGTAGGGGGCTGCACGGTTCATTTTATTGATTACGGAGAAGATTCAGGCCCCATCATAGGCCAGCGCGCATTTCAAATTGAGGATGACGACACCATGGAAACCATTCGAAAAAAAGGGCTTGAACTTGAATGGCAGCTTTACCCGGAATGTATTCAAAAATTTGCAGAAAAACTGATTCAGCAAAAAAATGAAACCATAGTTAAACAATAAACTTAATGCATAACCCTCAGCATAAACGGAATTGCCGCCATTGTGCCGATGGTGCTGCCAAGATTTGTAAATACGACCACAAGCAGTATCCTTGTAACATTGTTTTTCCAGAATCCTTTTATGGAAAGTATGTCCGTGGGAATGGCCTCAAGGTCTTTAACCTTTGGTTTTCGCGCAAAGGCTTCTGCAAGCCCTGACACCCATCCTGCTGCAATCATGGGATTTAACGAGGTTAAAGGAGCTGCAAGGGCCGCGGTAATAATTGTCAAAGGATGAGCTAAAGCTGCAATGGCGCCAAGCCCTGCAAAAATACCATTGGCAAGTATCCAGAACCAGATCATATCTGCCCCGGCACTTTTTCCTTTAATGAAAAAACCCGCTGCAAACAGTGCAAGGATCAGCCCCGGTATAAGCCATTTAACGACTTTGCCGAAAATACCTCCTTTAGGTATTGTGTTAAGCTCATCAAGATCAATTTTTTTTTCTTCGGACATATATTTTTTAATTCCGGGAACATGACCTGCACCAACCACAGCAACTATTTTTTTCCATCAACCTGTCTTAAACTTTCAGTTAGATACTGGTCCCTTTCATCGATTAGAATTTTTTCAACCACAGGATGGGATTTTTTTACATCTGCAAGCAGAACTTTAAGGATATCTTCCTTTTTCATCTGCTCAATATCCTCTTCAGTGATATCATCTGAACTGCCAAGGGAGAAAACAAGCTGAAACATTAATTTGATTTTTTCCCATATCCCCATACTCCTCCACACCCTGGAAAGAGTGATCTGGATTTCACGGTCAACGGGTATTATTGCAGCTCCGGCTTCTTCTCCTGCCTCAAGGGCATTGATCATCTCCTGACCCGGCAGTACATCAAATTTTTCAGCAATCTTTTTCTGGAAGGAGGCAAGCATTAAATTCATTAAAAGCAGCAGCGTCTTCTTCTCCCTGACCACCTTGACAATATTCATATTGCGCCATTTTTCCCTGTCCCGCAGAGATGCAAGGCGGGTTGCGCACAGTTCAAGGCATACGGTGTCAGGCTTTTCACTTAAAATCACCTCTTTTACAAGTTCTGCACTTTCCTTTGACACATGGGCGGTTCCCACAAGAATTATCTCTTTGTCATTAATAAAAAGACGATCTGTATTTTCCTGTATATTCAACAATATATTCTCCGGTAAAGGCCATAGAGCCTTAATTTATTTTAAATTCAACCATGTGTTTCTCTATTTAAACACAAGGGTTCACTTAAAAATAATTGTAATTTATTTTCAAATGAACCCTTATACCGTTTGAGTCAGCCCCAAAGCCGGGGGATACATAGACTAAATAAATTTCAGTTGCAACATTATAATCATTTAATATTTTATGGCAACACAAATTATCCACAGTCTGCCAGTCTGACTGAACATAATACAGCTTATGGCACATAATTAAAACTATATCATTAATATTATTACACAGTCCAAATGGACGGGTAGCAAATACTGGACAGAATTTATATTATAAAGTCAAATATTTACATTTTTTTGCTGATTATTAAGGTTGTTTAT
>WGCX01000049.1 GCA_015493575.1 Desulfobacteraceae bacterium
GAAATTTTAAATGTCATTATTTCAATAAGTTACAGAATGGTAGAACCATTCTGTTTTTTTAAAATTTAACTTTCAATTTTTGTTGTGATGCAGCGCATCATGGCGGTTATAAGAAATTTAAATCAACTGGATTTAACTATAAAGAGGTGATGTACGCTTTAAACCAGGATTCTGTCCGGGCCGGAACAGGCAGGCCTTGTTATTTAAATGCAGGGGTTACGATTCTGTTCCAAATATGTTAAAATTAAATTTTTTATAAAAAAGGATCTATTATTTCTTTGATCCCAAGTAAAGGAAGAGGCCATGGACAGAACCAAAATTATCACAATAGACGAGACCATACGGGAAGGTATGCAGCACAGCGGGATCGTTTTCAGTTATTTTCAGCGGCAGAAAATTCTTGATTTTCAGGAGAAACTCGGGGTTGATATCTGCCAGGCAGGGTATCCTTCTGCACATATTACAGAAACGGATAACGTCAAAAAACTTTTTCTGTATGCTGTAAATAAAGGATATAAAATCCAGGTTGCAGGCATGGGAAGGGCGTTCATAAAAGATGCTCAGATTTTAATTAAAACCGGAATACATCATTTCCACCTCCATGCCCATATTAATACGGATCATGACAAAGACAGGTCTGAAGCGTTGTCTTGCATTACAAAAGCCGTGGAATATATCAGAAGAGAAAAAAAGAAAGTAAAAATATCGCTTGCAATCCTTGATATTGGAAGGACAGATCCTTTGATCCTTGAAGAATTGTGTTCTTTTTTCATTAACAGGTTAAAAACAGATATCCTGTCCCTGCCTGATACATCGGGCATAATGTCTCCTGATGCCATATACGATAAAATTAATCCCATTGCCACAAGGGCTGAAGAATCTGAAACAAAGATCAGTATCCACTGTCACAATGATATGGGAATGGCAAGCGCAAATACAATAATGGGCATAAAAGCAGGGGGAAAAATTCTTGAGGCCTCAGTCCTTGGAATTGGAGAGAGAAACGGTATTGCAGATATATTTATTACAGGTAAAATGTTGAAAGATAACGGGTTTGAAATGAATCTTAAAACGGATAAAACTGAAATTTTCAGGGAATACTACGAATATGTTAACGGGATATGCAGGGCTCAGACCAGAGAGAACCTTCTGAACGTTAATACACCGTTTTTTGGTGATGCAGTGAAAACCCATGTGGCAGGAACCCATGGTGCACAAGCATTCGGCATTGAAGTTAGAGAGAAATTTTTTTTGAATCTGTTGTGCGGAAAGCATATTGTTAAAAAATATCTTAAATCTGCAGGCATCGGCTATAACCAGGAAAAAGTGGGTGTCATAACCGCCCGGATAAAATCTGAAAGTGCAAAATTAAAACGCAGACTCACTTATAAAGAAATTAAATTGATAGCTGAACAGGCATGAATCAAGGATGCTGTTTTGCAACCACACAGGCTGGCTATTTTTGTTTAAGAATCTTTTTGAGGAAAACGCCGGTGTATGATTCTTTGATTTCGGCAATTTCTTCTGGAGTGCCGCAGCCCACAATATAACCGCCAAAATCTCCTCCTTCAGGACCTAAATCAATAATATAATCAGCATATTTTATCACATCAAGGTTATGCTCAATCACAATGACTGTATTGCCGGATTCCACAAGGCGGTTCAACACGGTAAGCAGCTTGTTTATATCATCGGTGTGAAGGCCGGTTGTGGGTTCATCAAGAATATAGATTGTCCTGCCCGTGCTTCTCTTGCTTAATTCCCTTGCAAGTTTGATTCTCTGGGCTTCGCCTCCGGAAAGAGTGGTTGCAGCCTGGCCTGTTTTAATGTATCCAAGCCCCACGTCAACAAGTGTCTGAAGTTTTGTTTTAACAGATGCTATGCTGCTGAAAAATATCACAGCCTGATTGATCGTCATATCAAGCACTTCTGCTATTGTTTTGCCTTTGTATCTTATATCCAGGGTTTCTCTGTTATACCTTTTTCCGTGGCATACATCACATGACACATAAACGTCAGGAAGAAAATGCATCTCTATTTTAATAATACCGTCACCGGAACATGCCTCGCACCGTCCTCCTTTAACATTAAAGCTGAATCTTCCCGGTTTATAGCCTTTTGCCCTTGCATCGGGGGTTTTTGCAAATAATTCCCTGATGGCCGTGAAAATTCCTGTGTAGGTGACGGGATTGCTCCGCGGTGTCCTTCCAATTGGGGACTGGTCAATGTGTATGACTTTGTCAAGAAATTTTATGCCCTTTATTTTTCTGTGGATTCCTGCCGGCATCCTTGAATTGTAAAGATGGTTTGATAAAACCCTGTACAGTGTTGTCAGGACAAGACTTGATTTGCCTGAACCTGAAACGCCTGTAACACAGGTAAAGCAGCCTAATGGAAATTTTACATCGATGTTTTTGAGATTGTTTGCACCTGCGCCTTGTATTACAAGCTGTCTTTTGCCTGCACTGCGGCGTTTTTTTGGAATTTCAATCTGTTTTCTTCCGGTGAGATAATCTGCGGTTAACGTGTTCCCGTTTTTCAAAAGTTCTTCAGGGGTGCCTGAAAATACAATTTCGCCACCGTGGATTCCAGCCTTTGGTCCCATGTCTATTATATGGTCTGAATTGAGCATTGTTTCTTCATCATGTTCAACCACAATGACGCTGTTTCCAATATCGCGCAAGTTTAAAAGTGTATCAAGCAGTCTTTTATTGTCCCTCTGGTGCAGACCTATACTTGGTTCATCAAGGACGTACAGCACTCCTGTAAGCTTGGAACCTATCTGGGTGGCAAGTCTTATTCTCTGGCTTTCGCCACCTGAAAGAGTCATTGCAGCTCTGTTCAAGGTTAGATAATCCAGCCCCACATTTTTTAAGAATTCCAGTCTTTCTTTTATCTCTTTTACTATACCGCGGGCAATAATTTTATCCTTTCCCTTTAATAACAGGTTTGAAAAAAAATTCACAGCCTGTTTTATGGAAAAAGAGGTGATTTCAGCTATGGTTTTGCCAGCCACCTTAACTGAGCTTGAACCTTTATTGAGCCTTGTTCCTTTGCAGGAAGAACAAAGGGTGAAATTCATATACTGCCTGATATCCTCCCTTGCACTGCCTGAGCTTGTTTCATGGTAAAGTCTTTTAAAATTGGGAATAATACCCTCAAATTTTTTTTTATATGTTATGCGTTTTCCTCCCTTTTCAAAATAAAAAGGGATCATCTCCTTTCCTGATCCATAAAGAAGAACTTTTCTAAATTTTGCAGACAGTTTATTAAACGGGGTGTAAATGTCTTCATTGTAAAAGGAGGTAAGTGCATCAAGAAATTCCGCAAATTGAACTGAATTTTTTCCTATCCACGGGACAATCGCTTCTTCCCTTAAGGATAACTCTTTATTGGGTACAATAAGATCAACGTCAAATTCTGTTATGGAACCCAGTCCTCCGCATTTTTTGCATGCACCCTGGGGAGAGTTAAAGGAGAAACCTGCAGGTGTGAATTCAGGATAGCTTACACCGCATTTGATGCATGAAGATTTTTCACTGAATAAAATTTCAGAGTTGTCAGAAAGGTTTAAGACGATAACGATCCCCTGTGACAGAGAAAGGGCAAGTTCAAGGGAATCGGCAAGTCGTTTTCCAACGGTTTTTTTTATGATCAGCCTGTCAATAACGGCATCAAGATCATGCTTGATATTTTTTTCTATTTTTGGAAGATCATCTGTTCCATAAATTATTTTATCTATCCTGATCCTTGCAAACCCATCTCTTTTCAGTTTTTGAATTGTTTTTTCATGGGTTCCCTTTTGATTGGTGACAATTGGCGCCAGCAGTATAATTTTTGACTTTTCAGGCAGGGCCATGATTCTGTCTGTTATCTGGTCAATTGACATGGATGTAATGGGAAGGCCGCATTTATGACAATGGGGGACACCTATCCTTGCAAATAAAAGGCGCAGATAATCATAAATTTCAGTAACAGTTCCAACCGTTGATCTTGGATTGTGGCTTGCAGCTTTCTGTTCAATGGAGATGGCCGGTGATAATCCTTCTATGAAATCAACATCCGGTTTGTCCATCTGTCCTAAGAATTGTCTTGCATAGGTTGAAAGGGATTCAACATACCTGCGCTGGCCCTCTGCATAAAGTGTGTCAAAGGCAAGGGTTGATTTTCCTGAGCCTGACAGACCTGTTATTGTGACAAGGCAGTTCCTTGGAATTTCAACATCGATATTTTTCAGATTATGTTCCCTTGCACCTTTAATAATTATTTTATCTGTTGTCATTTATTTTAGTGTTTTATTTCTCATTGTATTTGCCTGGAGCACGGCCATTTTAATGGATGCCATAAGACTTGAAGAATCGGCAATCCCTTTCCATGCAATATCATATGCAGTCCCGTGGTCAACAGAGGTTCTGATTATTGGAAGGCCAAGGGTTGTGTTTACCCCGTCATTGAAATGTATCATTTTAAAGGGGATAAGTCCCTGGTCGTGGTACATGCATACAACCCCATGATATTTTCCCTTTGCTGCATGGAAAAATAATGTGTCAGGAGGAAATGGACCTTCAACGTTGAATCCTTCATCTACTGCCTGTTTTACAGCAGGTTTTATGATTGTTTCTTCTTCAGGGCCGAACATGGAATCCTCGCCTGCATGGGGATTAAGCCCTGCAACTGCAATCACAGGTTTTTTTATGCCAAAACGGGTTTTCAGGGAATCTCCTGTAATTCTGATGGTTTTAACAATTTTTTCTTTACTTATTTTTATGGGAACTTCTGAAAGAGGAATATGGATTGTGACAAGTACAACTTTGAGTTTATCTCCTGCAAGCATCATTGCGTATTCTTTTGTTTTGGTTCTTTCAGCAATAAGTTCAGTGTGTCCGTGGAACTTTGATCCTGCCATTTTCATTGCTGTTTTTGTTATGGGACAGGTAACCATGGCGGATATTTTTCTGTCCATTGCAAGGTCAACGGCCCGGGTAATATAGTCAAGCATTGCCCTGCCTGTTTCTGCACTTGGTTGTGCAGGTATTGCAGCATTTTTATTAAGGTTTGACAGTGAAAGAACGTCAGCTGTGCCGAATTTGTAGAGTTCCCTGTCATGGGAGATTACGGGATTTAAGGAAAGTTTACTTTTCTTAAGTTCAAACGCTTTTTTCATTATATAAAGATCACCAATGATAAGTGGTCTGCATATTTCATATACAAGAGGGTCATTCAGAACTGAAGCAATGATCTCGGGACCTATCCCAACGGGATCTCCCATGGTAATACCGATAATTGGACGTTTTTTTTTCATGATAATATCATTTTCCTGTTTTTTATAACGGCCATGAGGCCGAGCTGGACTGCGCTGCTGTGCC
>WGCX01000050.1 GCA_015493575.1 Desulfobacteraceae bacterium
AGATAATATTGTAAATTTTCGACCTTAGGATCGAAAATTTTATAAGTTGAACGAGATTGTTTGTCTTCTATCCCATCTACTTCGTTGCATCAAAGGCCGAATACGTTAAGTATGCAACCTTTAATGCGCCTTGTACATGGGGTAAGAATTCTGCGCTATTTCTATTCTACTTATTTCATCTCCGATCCTTAATAATGTAAATGCCGGAAAGGCATGGTCATATTTGAAAAAAAAAGAAAATACAGGTTCTTGCATATTGTACAATAGTTATGATAAACTCTTCATACTTTTCATAACCAACCGATATTATATTGTGAAAGGGCTGTTTCAAAAAGCAGTCATTCTTCTCGGGTTTGACGAGATAAGAAAAATAGCTCTGGGACTCACTGTTTTTGAGAAAGTGTTTAAATCGGTAAATCAAAAGAAGTTTGAAAGGATTTTTTTCTGGTGCCACTGCCTTTATGTGGCAAAAAAAACAGGTAGAAATAAAGTATCATCCGGTTAACCCCGTTAATTCGGGAGGAATTGTAATGCAAAAATTATTCATGATTTTCCTTTTATGTTCCCTGTGTATTTGTGTACCGGTGAAAAAAGGCTTTTCAAAGTTTATAATAGCAGGTTTAAACACAAGACCTGACGGTGCAGTTCCTGTTGTTGTTTCTTCTTCTGCTGCAAGTATTCAGAATCCTGCCTTCAGTCCTGATGGTACTGCCATTATATATACCTTGTTTCACGGGGGCTATAATGAGGGGCCTGCAGGAATTTACACCTGTTTAGTATCAGGAGGGAACAATATAGTTTTAATTGATGAAAATGGCCATGATTCTGTCAATCTTCCCGGATCAAGCTGGAATCCTGTAAAAAATCTTATTACTTTTGCATCTGACCGTGCCGGACCTGACGATATATGGACAATGGCAAAAGACGGTTCATCTTTAAAACAGGTAAGCAAGCACTCTTCACCGGTATATTATATTGAACCGAGTTTTTCCCCAGACGGCCAATGGATAGCATTTGAGGCTGATACTGATGCGCGTGATAATCTTCAGCAGGGAAGTATATTTAAAATTCGTTCAGACGGCACAGAATTAACAAAACTTACAGACGGCCCTGCCGGAGGTACGGATGACCGCCAGCCCAACTGGTCACCCACAGGCACATCCATACTTTTTCAGCGGCATTTACCGGGAAGCGATGACTGGGATTTATATACAATAAATCCCGATGGCACCAATATTAAACAGATAACAACAACCGATTCAAGCGACACAGATGCCAGCTTTTCTCCGGACGGCAAATGGATTGTCTATTCTACGGATTACGGCAGTCTGCCTGTACCTAATATTTTTGTTATTCCTGCAGCAGGGGGTACTCCAATACGTATTACCAATAATAATACCAATGAAGATGGTGCACCCTCATGGTCTTTTGATGGTAAATGGATCGCCTTTGAAACACATTCAGGCCAGGATGAAAACACCCCTGCAAGTATCTGGAAAATTGCCGTTTCAACGCCTGAACCGGTGATTGCGGCAAACAATACCACTATTAGTCTAACCGTGGATGCAGGGCAGCCCGTAACCCTTACATTGAATTTAGAGGCAGGTTTTATCAGCCAGCAGCCTGCGGACTGGTGGGTGATACATGTTGCCCCCAAT
The DNA here is from genome assembly GCA_015493575.1 of Desulfobacteraceae bacterium. GTDB lineage: Bacteria > Desulfobacterota > Desulfobacteria > Desulfobacterales > Desulfobacteraceae > WGCX01. The sequence goes on from WGCX01000050.1 coordinate 1,659, forward strand.
TCAGATATTGAATCCTTTGATCTTGGTACAATGGGCTTTAAACCGGGTATATCCTCCATATTGCAGGGAAATCCCGTATCCTCTTTTTCGTCATTTTCCCTCACTGTTTTATCCGGGTTAAGTTCCGGTGATCACAGTTTTTATTTTGGTATTGATCTTATTCCCAACGGTCAGCTTGATCTGGCAAACCTTTTTTACAGCGGTGTCATGGTGCATGTGAATGATACAGGCGGAACCAATTCCGGTGTCAGTGGCAGTGATAAAGCTTTATCCGTTTATAATCAGGCCTATCAGGAAAATTTTGCAGCGGACACCATTGATGATATTCTGCAACACGCCGTAAATGCCTATGTTCTTGTGGATTCCTTTCAAGATGGTATTGCAGCGGACATACCTGATATCAAGGCAAAGGGCAATGAGGTTGGATGTTACATCAGTATAGGTACCGGAGAAGACTGGCGGGCTGATTTTAATGAATTACAGCCTTATCTTGTCACAAGACCATGGGGAGCATGGGCAGGGGAGTACTTTGTAAATCAGACCACAACCGGTATTATTCCCATAATGAAAGCAAGGATTGACAGTATGGGAGCAAGCGGATGTCAATGGGTGGAATTTGATAATATGGACTGGGTATTTGATGATGACTTAAGACAGCAATATGGTTTTCAGGTAACTGAAGCAGAGGGAATAAGTTATTTTGAAACATTATGTGATTATGTGCATCAAAAAGGCACGAAATGCATGGCTAAAAATATGATTGACAGTGCTGGTAATTTTGATGGAGTGTTATATGAATCATACAATGATAACAGAAACTGGTGGGATTCCAGTGGAACTTTAAGTTTTCTTAATGCGGGAAAACCCGTTATTATCAATCATTACAATGAAACAGACTGTGATGGCGTATATCAGTATTATATGAACATCTATGGTGATGATTTAAGCTTTATTTGTGAAGATTCCCTGTTGAAAAAATACGTTCATTACAATGGAAACGTTCAATAGATTTAATGAATGCTTACAAGAAAAAGAATTTATCCGCAGTTTTTATTTTTCCTTCATGGAAAGGGATATCCTTTTTCTTTTAACATCCACATTAAGTACAGCAACTTTAACTTTCTGCCGGACTGAGACAATTTCATTGGGATCTTTTACAAAACGATCTGCCATTTCACTTATATGAACAAGGCCGTCCTGGTGAACGCCAATATCAACAAAGGCGCCGAAAGCTGTAACATTGGTTACTATACCAGAAACTTTTATCCCCGGAACAAGGTCATTTATATCATGAATTCTCTCATCAAATGAAAAACTTTTAAACTCTTTTCTTGGATCACGTCCGGGGTTTGAAAGTTCTTTGACGATATCTTCAAGTGTCGGCATACCAACTATATCTGTAATATAACAGGAAAGGTCAATTTTTTTAATTATCTTAGTATTCATCATAAGCTCTTCAATACCAATTCCGGAATCTTCTGCCATTTTTTTAACAATGCCATAAGATTCAGGATGTATACCGGTTCTGTCCAGAGCAGACTCAGCATTGCGGATTCTTAAAAATCCAGCAGACTGCTCAAAGGCTTTCGGTCCAAGCCTTGGAACCTTTAAAAATTCCTTTCTGTTTCTGAACGGGCCGTTTTCATTACGATATTTCACCATATTGGCAGCAATGGTCTTATTCAGGCCGGACACAAATGAAAGCAGTTCACGACTGGCAGTATTGGCTTCAACACCCACCCTGTTCACGCAGAGCATCACCACATCATCCAGTGCTTTTTTCAATAATTTCTGATCCACATCGTGCTGGTACTGCCCTACACCTATGGATTTTGGATCCAGCTTGACAAGTTCTGCAAGGGGGTCCATGAGCCTTCTGCCGATGGATACAGCTCCCCTCACCGTAATATCGTGATCGGGAAATTCCTCTCTTGCTGTTTCAGATGCCGAATAAACCGACGCTCCGCTTTCATCAGTCATGACAATATCAATGCTGCTGTCTAAACCCAGCCCCTTAATAAATGTTTCAGTCTCACGCCCGGCCGTTCCGTTACCAATTGCAATGGCCTGTATCCCATATTTTTGAACAAGCTTTGTCACGATCTTTTCTGCCTTTTCATTCCGGCTTTGAAGGGGAAAAATGACATCATGGCAAAGAAGCTTACCCTGGGCATCAAGGCAGACAAGTTTACAACCTGTCCTGAATCCCGGATCAATGGCAAGGATTCTTTTTTCGCCCAGGGGGGCAGACAACAGAAGATCCTTTAAATTTGCTGCAAAAACGCCAATGGCAGTTTCATCGGCCTTTGCCTTTAATTCATTTATGCACTCTTTTTCAATGGAGCCTGACAGCAGCCTTTTATAAGAATCTTTTATGGCGGATTTTACTATCAGGGAGGCACCTGATTGATTTTTAATATACCTGTTTTCTATAAATTGAAGAGCTTTTTCTTCATCGGGTTTAACATGTACTGACAAAACACCTTCTTTTTTCCCCCTGAGCATGGCAAGTACCCTGTGGGAAGGAGCTTTAAATGCTGTCTCCGACCAGTCGAAATAATCCTTGAACTTTATGCCTTCCTCTTTTTTCCCTTTTTTAATACCGCACTGGATAAGGGCGGTATTAAAAAATAATTTTCTTATACCGGATCTGATATTAACATCTTCATTTATTATTTCAGCAATAATATCTTTTGCTCCTGCCATGGCATCTTCCGCAGATTCAACCGCTTTTTTTAGAGAAATATATTTTTGAGCTTCAGCTACAGGATCAGCGACTGACTGTTTCAAAAGAAAATCTGCAAGGGGTTCAAGGCCCTTCTGCCTTGCAATTTCCGCCCTGGTTCTTTTTTTTGGCCTGTATTTTTCATAAATATCCTCAAGCTCAACCATGGATGATGTGTTTTCAATCTCATTTAAAAGGATTCTGTTTAAAAGATCACGTTCCTTTAAAGATTTAAGAATTGCTTTTTTTCTTTTCCCAAGGGCATTCAATTGTTCCATGCGGTCCCTTATACCGGCAATCACAACTTCATCAATAGACCCGGTCATCTCTTTCCGGTACCGTGCAATAAAAGGGATGGTGGACCCCTGCTCAATTAATCTGACAACGGCTTCTACCCCGGCAGTTGTCAAATTCATTTCTTTACTGATAATCTCTGTTATTTTCATAGTGTAATTTATAATTCCAATATTCATAAAAGTACATGGGATAAAATGAGTCTGATGCCGATGATGATCAATATAATACCGCCAAAAATTTCCATGCGTTTACCAAACAATACCCCCAGTCGATTTCCGGCCTTCATGGCGAGAATTGACATTCCAGCTGTTATCACACCGATAATGATACTCGGGTACCAGATATTCACATCCAGCACGGCAAAACTTAATCCCACAGCAAGGGCATCAATACTTGTTGCAACACTGAGCATGACCAAGGTCATTCCCTTAGACGGATTTTTTTTCTGTTTTTCAGGCAGTTTATTCATGCCCTGCATGATCATTCTTACACCGACAAAGGAAAGAAGTAAAAAAGCAGCAAAGTGATCAAAGGTTTTAAAACGGGAAACAACACCGACACCCATAAACCAGCCAAGAACAGGCATCAAAAACTGAAACAGACCAAAATGAAAAGACAGTCGGAACCTGGCCCTGAAATCCTTTGCAAATCCTGCAGCCGCAGCTGCAAGTGAAACTGCAGCAGCGTCCATGGCAAGGCCCACGGCAATGAGGATAATTTCAAATATTGTCATATTTTTCTATTTTTTCCTCAATAGAACCTTCAAACATTTAAAATAATTCCCTGTTCCAGTTCCTTAACTTTTGTTCTATAATTTTTCATAAATCGGTTTCTTCCTCAATATTATCTTTTATTTATACCCTATATCCTCTGATAAAGGGATCCTGCTTCTCACAAAAATACCGGTGGCTCTGGCAATTTCCCTTTCACTGGAATTGTACAGAATCGATTCACATATAAACTGGGAACGGTTCTGGTTAACCACCCTGCCTGCTGCCCTTGCAACACCTTTTGATACAGGCCGGGTTATATAAGTTGTAAAACTTGTGGTCAATACAAAGACATCCTCAACAAGAGAATTAGCTGCAAAAAATGATGCATTGTCCAGGGCAAAAAAATATAAGGCTCCGTGCATGGCTCCTGCTGCATGGTAAAGCTCTTTTCTCACGGGAAGAGTAATATGTGCCTCTCCTTTTTTTACACTGACACTGGCACCGGTAAACTGCACAAATGGTGCAGAATGCATCATATTTTCAAGTTTTCTGTAATGTTCTTCAAGTTTCATTTTTCTGTTTTCCTCAATTAAAAAAAACCGAATATTTACAAATTATACTGCCTTTTTATGTTATCATTACTTCTTAAGTACATTGCCGTTTCAAATCAATTGCGTTTAGTTTCACGATTGAAAGTTGATTTTCATTGCATATTAAATGATGAACATGGAAAGGTTCTAAAATAAGTGGCTCTGAAAAGATAAATTTCCTGTTTTCAAGGAAATTTACAATACAGTGGATTACACCTTCATGGGTTACAACAAGAATTTTTTCACCCGGCCATATTTCTGCTGCCTTTTTTAAAGCCTTTACACTCCTTGAATAAACCGATCTTCTGCTCTCCCCTTCAGGTGGATGAAAATCCCAGCCTTCCATCTTGCCATAATCAATTATATCCGGGCTTCCTTTTCTCACATTCCGATAAACCCTGCCTGTAAAGCTTCCCCAGTCCATTTCCCTTAATCTTTTTTCTTCTGAAACAGGAACATGAAGAAATTTGTTTATAACAGCAGCTGTTTCCATGGTTCGCCCCAGATCACTTGCAAGGATACGGTCATACCCCCTGCCCCGTAAAATTTGTCCCCAGATTTCAGCCATTTTAATACCGTTTTCTGAAAGGGGCGAATTTTTCTGTCCCTGGACCCGTTTTTCAATATTCCAAAGGGTTTCACCGTGTCGGATCAGTCCGAATTCTGTATTGCCGTTTTTTTTATGCATTTAAATTGCCTGTTTTTTTAAAAACAATCGTTGTTTTAAAAACAATCGTTGAATAATAAGCTCTTTTTCATACAATCAGTAATTTTATTTTTTATCACATCACACAGTCTTACAGCAAGTAATTACAATTGCAGAATTAGCCAGAAAAATTGTATCAGTTATCACATTTTATTGCACGCCGGAACGGTCAAACCCTTTGGGGTCGCTCGGCCATAGCCCGAAGTTTAATTAAAAATAATTACATTAAAGATAAAAGGGCAGAATCAAAAATAACTTTACATTTTACTGCCATATTGACAATATACTCACCGAATCGCCATGAATCCTTTAAGGATATCCTATGGATCTGCCCCATGGCATTCATTTATAAAGGATTGTAAATAACGGCCATGAGACCGATCTGGAGACTATTAAACGGCCTCTCAACAAATATAGAAGCTCTTATTCCGAAAGGAACTTGACAGGAGTTTCTTATAACGGCCATGAGGCCGGGCTGGACTGCGCCGCGGAGAATAGTGTAAAAGACTTTCTGTAAATTCGATTTTCAATAAAAACTCAGGTTTTTAAAATCAGGGGTTGAAAATGC
>WGCX01000051.1 GCA_015493575.1 Desulfobacteraceae bacterium
AGTTATTGTAGTCTATCTTTAAAATTGAAGCAATAAATATTAACAGGACAAAATGAATATAAATACCATTACAACCACGCCAATATTTATGCTGGGAGTTTTCAGTTTTGGAGCGTGCATTGGAAGTTTTCTAAATGTCTGCATCTACAGGATTCCCAACAAAAAATCCATTGTTTTTCCAGGTTCCTTATGCACATCCTGCAAAACACATATACCCTTTTATTTAAATATTCCCATAATCAGCTATATCTTTCTTATGGGAAAATGCAGATACTGCAAAAGCAAAATTTCATTGAGATATCCATTTATAGAGGCGTTGACAGGTTTTACCTCATTGGCTGTAATTTTTAAATTCGGTTTAAGTCCTGCAGCTTTTTTCTGGTTTGTTTTTATCTGCGTTCTTATAACAATATCTTTTATTGACATTGATTTTCAGATTATACCGGATGTAATTTCACTCCCCGGGATCATTATTTTTGCGTTTTCATCTTTTTTCCTGCCTGAAATGTCAATAATGGACACCATTACAGGAATAATTGCAGGAGGTGGAAGTCTTTATCTTATTGCATTAGTATACTATCTCTTAAGAAAACAGGAAGGAATGGGCGGAGGTGACATCAAACTTCTTGCAATGATTGGTGCTGCAACCGGATGGAAAGGAGTTTTGTTCACAACATTTACAGGTTCACTGCTTGGAACCATTGCAGGGGTTTTCATCCTGATTATCACAAAGAAAAGTGATATAAAACTTAAAATTCCCTTTGGACCGTATCTTTCATCAGGAGTCATCATATATATATTTTTTGGAAAACAGATTATTCACTGGTATCTGAATTTAAATCCTTAGTGTTTTTAATAACATATCTCTATGAGCATATTACCTTTTGTGGTTTCAAACGGCAGGGCAAGAACTTTTTTATCTTCATCATCTTCCAGAACAGGATGATCAATTGTGTGCCCCTTTCCGGCTTTAACTTCATGCAGTTTGATCTTAACCGTTTTACCCATCTCTGTCATTTTGGTTGTAACCCTGCCTGAAATCATATTACCTATTTCACCCACAGCATCATTGATTTCCTCATCCATTTCTGTTATCTCTTCTCCAAACATGGCCGAAACAATACCAAGGATACATTTTTCCGTAAAGGTCACTGAAACAGAGCCTGAAATGTCACCTGCCATCTCAAGAATTCCTGAAATGTCACCTGCCGCAACAGACGTTTTTTTTAAAAAAGGGGCACCAGGCCTTGCTTTTAAAGAGGCTGTGGTATCAAGAATATAAAGGGCGCCCTCAATAAAGGGATTCACAATTGAAGCTTCCATATTTTCTCCTTTGGATGCATACTAAAACCTTTATCAAACGCTTGCAACAAATTATTTGAAAAAAATTCCAATAAATACTTGACACCGTGTTCTCAAGCACGTAACTTATCCAGAAAAAAGCTGATTTAAGGCTTCAATGCTGTGTTACAGCTTTATTTGAATCCTGATATCATACATCTTTAATATTTACACCAAATAATTTTATTGGAAACAGGTTATGCAGTAAGTTTTTACGGGGCAGTGCAGATGCCTTTTTTTATGGAGTAAGGAATGAAAAATCCTGAACTTGCTGCATTATATTTCCATGGGTCTAATTATCCTTAACTCTGTTGATTCTGCGTATAAAATCAACAGAATTAAAAAAACACAAAAGGAGTGATCAACGATGAACAAAGGTGATTTAGTCGGCAAGGTAGCAGAAGTACTCAGCAGCAAAAAAGAAGCCCAGGCTGCTGTGGATTGTTTACTCACATCAATCACGGAAGCCCTTTCAAACAAAGAGTCTGTAACACTCGTCGGTTTTGGAACATTTAAAACCGCTGCAAGAAAAGCCAGGAAAGGCAGGAACCCGCAAACTGGAAAAGAAATCGATATTCCTGCAAGGAATGTACCTAAATTTGTCCCGGGAAAAGCACTGAAAGAGGCAGTTAAATAGTATTATATCTATATTCTCCTATATCCACGTAAAGTTTTATCCAGGCAGAGCAATTTTAAATGATTGATTAAAGTCGCTCTGCCTGAATGGTTAGGAACACTATGGAATTCCCAATAGAAAAAATCTTTTCTCCATCAACCGGAGTTGATCTGGTCTTAAATCTGAACTCTCTGCACCCTGTATCCATGTCCTCAATTATTTATGACGTTGATACGAACGTACAGAAATTTATCATAGCCAAACCGCTGCAGGCCGTAAAAACCAATGTTAAATATAAAGAAATGCATATCACAACGATTATCCGGCAAAAAAATAATACTAAACAACGGGTAGGCTTAAAATGCATTCCCACAGGTTCAAGCAATAAATACAAACTTGCAAACGGAAAGAATATAAGTGTCATATTTCTTAAATACGCTCTTCCTGTAATTAAAACCAATATACGGTCAGGATACAGGCTGCCTTTGAGCAAAAAATTCAGTACAGAGGCGGAAATAATTGACGGGAAAACAAAATTTTACTCTTCAAAGGAATTTATTATAAGAGATATATCCCTCAGCGGTATGGGGCTGATTATTCCAAAAAAAATTAAAAAAACGGTTAATCCTCTTACAAAACTTAAGATCCACCATCAGGCAAAAATCAATATCAGTCTTCTCGTGGATAAAGTTGACAAAGCTGTAAGTGAAATCACCGCAGATTTTGAGATAAAACGAATCAATATAAATTTCAATGAGTTGAGTTTTCTCATGGGAATACAATTTATTAAACTTCCCACTGAAAAAGAAGATGAACTAAACAGGTTTATTCACCGCGCACAGGTGGATGAATTAAAAAGATTAAGCGGGGTATAGCAAAGCATAGTAAAGAATTCAGCTGTTCTGCATCGTTTTGATATATGATTCAATCCAGTGAAGTATTTCAAGTTGCTCATCATCACATCTGTTTTCTTTCTTTAAATGTTTTAATTCCCTTTCAGCACCATAACAAGTCAATTTAGCATCATTTCTAAATCCTTTAATGGCATCCCCGGGCTTAAATGATCTGAGCCTGTTCATATATTTAACAACATCATGTGTCTGCACCGGAGAAACACCGGATTGGAAGAACACAGAATCCGAATAATTTCTAAACATTATACGGAATGCCATATCTTTAATTCGGCGTGATTTTATAGGAGATTCAGGCGCAATTGATAATTTAACCTTTTCGTCATTGGATGCATCATGGAACATGGCGATCTCTTTTTTTTCCTGCCACGAAAAAAAACCTGCCTGATAAAGGGATGCATCATAATCAAGTTCAGGGATAAAGGGATACTGATAATCTTGATGATATTTTACGACTTCTTTAAAAAGCCCTGGACTGTCATTAATTAATGAAAGATTCTTCTTACAGGAATCCCGCTGTGTATTTAAAAGTCTGTTCCAGAATCGTTCTGCAGGCGGAAGTACAATTGCTGCCTCACCATATTTTTTTCTGATGGCAAAAAGATCATCTCTGTCAGGATCGAACTTATCAGGCAGAATTTTCTCAGTGTCAAGTCTCAACCACAGGCTCTGATTGGTATATCTTGTTGAATGTCCAATGGAAAGAACAGGCGCCATATACATAACTTTACTTCCAAAGGACAGGGAAACCATGATACACAGCCTGTAGTCCTCTGAATCTATATGAATTGACGGTTCAATCTGCTCTATCCTTGCCTGATCCTTTTTTTTATCAAAAAAGTCAATGCAGTAATGCCACATCTCTTTTTCATGAAAAAGCAGCTTTGAAAGCGCTACAGTCGCCTCCACATCAATCATGGCATTATGGGCTCTGCCCGATGAAACAAGTGAATTTTCTCCACTGATCAATTCAAGTTTTAAACTTGGCCGGCCATTTAATTGCGGCCATTTTAAAACCCATGGCTTAAACAATCTGTAAAGAATGGTTAAAGGAAGGATATCCATGCGGGAGCAGCCATTGGCATATTGATGAGTATAGGGAGAAAACAGGTTTCTGTAAAAGGTAAATCTTAAAAATTCGTCATCAAATCCAAGAGTATTATATCCAAGGCTGATGGTATCTGGCGTATTAATAATCTCATGGATTTTTCCGGCAGCTTCATATTCGCAAAGCCCTGAATTCAACTCCTGCAGAGACAGTCTGTGTGTTATAAATGCCCCTGGTGAAGGGACAATATCAGGCCGCAGCTTTACTATTATATATTTCCTGCTGATCTCATTTAAATTAAGATCTGTTCTTATTGCAGCAAAGGTAAGCACCTGATCAAAGGATGAATTCAAGCCGCTTGTTTCAATATCATAGAACAGGAAAGTTTTCATATATAAGTGCCATATAACGGCCATGAGACCGAGCTGAACAGCGTTACGGTGCCTCACAATGAACATGAAAAAAGCATTTGTGACTTTGTCAGAAGTGAGCTCTTTCTTATAAACGGCCATGAGGCAGATCTGGAGACTCTCAGACAGTCTCAAATAATGAAAAATTCTGACAAAAAATGAGTCGTAAACGCGTACGCCAACAGTATTTTTAGTTTGTGTGATTCCGGAAAAAAAAGGGGCTCAGGCTTTGGAATGCCTGGCCCCCTGTATAGCCTTAATTTGATATAACGGCCATGAGGCGGATCCGGATTGGCACAGATTTACCTCACAACAAAAAATGAAAGTCACACGTTTTCTTACAAAGACTTTCTTATAAAAAAATATCTGTATTCAGGGCTTTGTCAAAATCGCCCTGTTTATACTTAAGCCCAATTTTAAGGCTCAAAAGGTTAAGCATCTCCCTGAGTTTAAAGAATGTGCCTTCAATTGAATTAGGCAGAATTGAATTTTTTTCAAAAATATCAATATTATCTTTTTGAAAACTGGAAACGGGCTCTTGCACCCTTTTGTCCATATTTCTTACGTTCTTTAATCCTTGAATCCCTTGTAAGACAACCGGCTTTTTTAAGAACCCCCCTGAACTCTGAATCGGAAAGAACAAGAGCCTTTGAAATTCCATGCCTCACAGCACCTGACTGGCTCATGACACCGCCGCCCATTACGCGGATATCTATATCAACAGAATCCATCATTTCAGTAAGTACAAGGGGAAGTGACAGAAGATCTCTTGCAGTTTTCTGCACAAAATAATCATCCAGAGCTCTATTATTAACTACAATTTTCCCTGTTCCGGGCTTAAGCCACGTTTTAGCCACAGAGGTTTTTCTCTTACCGGTAGCATAGTAAATATTATCATTTTCCATAAATTATTACAGATTCCTTACTTTTTTCTTAAATTATATTTCAAGAAGTTCAGGCTGCTGGGCACCATGAGGATGCTGATCACCTGCATATACGTACAATTTATTATTAAGTTTTCTTCCAAGCCTGTTCTTTGGAAGCATGCCTCTTACGGCTTTCCTGACCATTTCTTCAGGTTTTTTCGCCATAAGTTCCTTTGCTGTGGTGGCTTTTATATTACCAGTATAACCACTGTGCCGATAATAGGTTTTCTGGTCCCATTTATTACCTGTAAGACGTACTTTATCTGCATTAATCACGATAACCCAGTCACCGGTATCTGTATGGGGTGTAAAAAGAGGATTATGTTTGCCCCTTATCCGCGCTGCGACCTCAGATGCAAGTCTCCCCAGCACTTTGTCCCGGGCATCTACAACACACCATTTTTCTTTATTGTCTGATCTTTTTGCACTATATGTATATTTTTTCAATTCACTCGCTCCTATTCATAAAAATAATTTGGGTTAAGTACCCCATTATCATGGATATGTCAAGATCTATTTGTAAATATTCGGCCAGCACTCCATCTTCACCTATTTTGGCCTGTTCACATAGCATTAGTATGCTACACAGTCCCAAATAGGCGAATATGAAGCACTTCCCAAAATTTACATGATAAGGTCGAATTTTTACATCTATTTTAAAGCTCTATACTATTACTATTTTTCATATCTGACTTCAAAAATGCATTTTTTTCTTTTTCTGCGGCATATTTATCTGATTTCATGGAAACAACTTCAGCATTTAAAATTCCCCCGTTTTCAACAATCAGGTCCTTGCATTTAACTTTTCCTTCACAGCGCCCGGTTGAAAGTATGATGAGCTCTTTTGTTGCAGAGATCTCTCCTCTGAAACTTCCGCCAATGGTCATGCTGGAAACCTTTGCATCTGAATGAACTTTTCCTTCCTTTGCAATAACAACAATCTCTCCGTCTATTGTCCCTTTAAGGCTTCCCTTTATTATTAATTTCCCCCTGCTCGTCAAAGAGCCGTCAATACTCAAATCACTATCAATAATTGAAAGGTTTGTCCTGTTTTTACTCTTTAACATAATATCTCCCAAAGCAGATTTCCTGCTATCCTGATGTAAACCGTCCATAATAAATGCATGTTTGTTTTTCGGTTAAACACTATTTAAAATCGATGTAAAATCTGCCAATTTGTTTATTACGAAGTGTTGTTATCACTTTATAATGCTTACCCTTTTTATTAAGCGAAAACCTTTTCATCAAAACATCCGTTGAAGTATCAATGGGGTAGCCCCTGTCTTCACCTGTATTGTTTCTTGGATTTCCGATGAACCCCTTTAAATTCACCACCAGATCCGAAGGATCAATGCCGTCTGCAACGGCATCCTCAATCTCAAACTTATCTCCCCGGCAAAGTTTAATATGATCATTATTTTTTACGAGATGTCTTCTCCCGTTTATATTAACCCTGTACATGACAGAAGAAAACGGTTTTTTTAAATCCGGTGATTTCTTCACAATGGGGTATCTATCCGTGCTGTTCTTGCCGGGATTCCTGAAATCAAGAAAAACGCTGCCACAGGGATAAAAGTCCTTTTTAATGGAGATTCTTGTCTGCTCCGTAATAACAATTTTTTTATGCATGTCGTTAAACCTGCTGCCAAGTCCTAATATATCAGCACTTAAGCCTCTCTTATAATTCGCTTTGATATCAATAATTTCAATTGTATCTCCCCTTGATATTTCGAGATGCTGCATGTTTTTAATAACAATTGGAAGGGCGTTATTAACAGAAAGAACCATATATTGAAGTGCAGGTTTTTTCAGATCAACACCGGGGCTTTCCGGCACGATATCAAGTAGTTTCATAAATTCATTAATAGCGTAAACCGGCTGCCTTACTTTCTGTTCCAGGGGCAGTGTTTTTGTGGATTCAATACCAAACGCCGGAATTTCACATGTATAAAGGGCATAATATGTAGCAGACTTTCTCTGTTCCTTGTGAATCGAATCTTTTGCCCTTGTCCTGTGATTGTTAAAATGGAATAGATATTTCTGATTTTTAATATGGGAATTAAGTTTTTTAATCACCCTGTCAGCCATATTTTTGAGATCTATTTTTATCCCCCGGTTTTTGTCTTCAAATGTATCTGTATCTGCTATAATGGACTGACCGAATCTTGCCGGATTGATCATTGATGTTTTCCATTGCGGAGAATAAATCCCCGATCCTTCATGCAGATTCAAAAGACAGTCACTCTCGTGTATTAATTGTTTTAAAACCTTCACAACCCTGGCTTCATAATCGGTATTGGTATTATCGGCAAATTTCCTGTTCATATCCTCATTAATATCCCGTCTCTGTTTTAGGATGGAAGGGAAATTAGCCCTTGGTACCACAATCAAATTGCCCTTCTCAAGTGATAAATCCGCATAAAAATCTGCAGCAAGAAAACCTCCTGGCTCATCTCCCTGAATACCCCCTATGAGAAGCAGGGTTTTGCCGGGAGTTCTCCCATATACCCTGTAAACATGGAGTTCATGCTCAGTTCCTTCATAAAAAACAGTATGGGTTTTCTGTGCCATGGATCTCTGTGCAATAAAAAAAACAGAAAAAAATCCAATAAAAAACAGAAAAAATGATTTATTTTGCCGGATTATGCCCAAATTTATTTCCCATTTCCTTTCTTTTTTAAAATATCTATTTGTCTCATTAATATGAGTCTATTTTTAACATATACAAAAACAGAGGCTTTTTTAAAGGAGTCTGAAACAGCATCACTTTTAATCCTGAAATGCACCGCCTTGAAACGTACAATGGAAAAATACTGGCCTCTTCCGGGAACAGCAGGTTTTCCATCTTTAAGCGAAACTGTCGGCACCACAAGCCATGATGACTCTTTTTCATCAGGTTTTAATATAACAAAAATCCGTCCGGAAATATTTTCCGAATCAGTTGAAACATTTCTGATGTTAAAC
>WGCX01000052.1 GCA_015493575.1 Desulfobacteraceae bacterium
GTGAACAGGACTCTTTTAAAACGCTTTACAAGCCCAATATAAAATCTACTGATTCTAAGTCTGATGAATCCCATGATTTCAAAGGCCTCTTCCAGGAAGATAAAGGAAAATTAAATCCTGAAGATGAAGGTGATTCCCGGCACACTGAAGATTTGGGCATGGAGAATAGAACAGAATTTCATGAAGGCTCCCATGGCCGGGACGATGTCAATGGTATGGAAGAACCTGATTCTGCCATTGGACATTTTAAAGATCAATCAGGTACTTTTACACCGGATTCAGCAGTGAAAACCGGAACGGATAATTTGCCTGATCAGGATTCAGGCCAGAATAAGGAAAATGATTCTGCTCCTGATTCCGGTATGGGAGAGGAAAGAAAAGTATATGAAAAAGGTTTTAGCGAAGGGTTTGAAAAGGGGAAAGCAGATGGCCTGATCCAGGGCAGGGCTAAAGGCGAAGAACAGGGGTATGCCGAAGGATTTGCAAAGGGAGAAAAAGAGGCAAAACAGGCCTGCGATGCCAGAGCAGAAGAAATTCTGTCATCACTTAATGATATTTTCATGAAAACCAATGATGCCTGGGAAGAACTTGTAAAAAAATATGAAAATCAGATCATATCACTTGTGTGCAGAATAGCTGAAAAAGTTGTGCTTGCAAAGGTTGCCATTGATGATCAAATCGTAAGGCAGTCAATTTTTAAGGCCATGGAAAAAATGCCTGAGCCTGAGGAGATAAGTCTTCATATATCACCTGATGATTATGAATATATTGAGATGATCAAGGAAGATTTTTTTGATCAGGTCAAGGGACTTACAAGCGTTTCCCTTGTGTCGGATCCATCTGTGACAAGGGGAGGGTGCAGGATAGAAAGTTCAAAGGCAAAAATTGAAACCAGTATTGAATCAAGGCTTGATGCGGTTTTTTCAAGCATTGTCAAGGCAGGTGATGTATGATTGATAATGCTCCCCTTGAATTTGAATGGGATAAATATTTCAATGCCGTTGATTCCTGTATTACAATAAGGCCTGAAGGCAGAATTTCAAAAGTTGTGGGACTTGTTGCAGAAGGGGATGGAATGGGGCTTGGCATAGGAAATTTATGCATTATAAAAAACACCTACGGCCGTGAAATAATGGCTGAAGTCATTGGATTTCGTGATGAAAAAGTGCTTTTAATGCCCTATGGAGATATAAGGGGTATGAGCCCCGGAAGCAGGATCATACCCATGGCAGATGCTCCCACTGCAACGGTGGGTGATGAACTGCTCGGCAGGGTTGTTGACGGTATGGGAAATCCGGTGGACAACAAGGGGGCCATAAATTCATCTTTGCAATATCCACTTTATGGTAATCCCATTAATCCCATGGACAGGAAATCGATCAAAGAGGCCGTTGATGTGGGAATAGGTGCCATAAACACAATGGTTACCCTGGGAAGAGGGCAGAGAGTTGCAATTATGGCAGGTTCCGGAGTGGGAAAAAGTGTATTGATGGCAATGATAACAAAACACACCTCGGCCGATGTCACTGTGATAGGCCTTATCGGAGAAAGGGGCAGGGAAGTTAAGGACTTTGTAACTGAAACCCTTGGAGAAGAGGGCCTTAAAAGATCTGTTGTGGTTGCGGCAACCTCTGATTCTCCACCCCTTGTCAGAATACGGGGAGCCTATCTTGCAACCACCATTGCCGAGTATTTCAGGGATCAGGGTAAGAATGTACTTTTAATTATTGATTCCATTACCCGTTTTGCAATGTCTTCAAGGGATGTGGGCCTTGCTGCAGGGGAGCCTCCCACATCCCGGGGATATACTCCATCCTTTTTTGTTCAGATCCCCATTCTTCTTGAGCGTGCCGGATATATTGAGAACAGCGGTTCCATAACCGGAATATACACTGTTCTTGTGGAAGGAGATGATTTAAATGATCCCGTGGGAGATACAGTACGTTCCATTGTTGACGGTCATATTGTACTGTCAAGGGATCTTGCCAATAAAGGCCATTATCCTGCAATAGATGTGCTTGCAAGTGTATCAAGGGTGATGAGGGATGTGACTTCAAAGGAGCATGTTAAATTAAGGGATAAGGCCATTGATATTATTGCCGCATACAGGGGTGCTGAAGACATGATTTCCATAGGAGCATATGTGGACGGATCTGACCCGAAAATTGATCAGGCAAAAAAAATTATGCCTGCCATTGAACGGTTTCTTAAACAGGATATCGAAAAGAGAGTTTCCCTTGATATGGGGATATCCGAGCTTGCGGAAATTTTTGGAACAGATGCACCTGGATAAAAAATGAAAAAATTTTTATTTAAACTTCAGCCCCTTTTAAAATACAGGAAGTATCTTGAGCATCTTGCAAAACAGGAAACTGCAAAGGCTTATAAGGATGTAAAGGATTGTGAAAGAGCCATAGAGAATTTTAAGAAAATTTATTCAGAAAAAGCAGATGAACTTGATAAACAATCTTCTGTCGGGATAAGCGCCCTGGATTTCAGATACAGCCGTGATTATCTTGATTCAATTGAAAATGATATTAAAGCAGAAATATCAAGGCTTGTACAATTTAAAACAATACTTCTCGACAGGCAGAAAAAACTTACAGAAAAAAGCATTGATAAAAAGGTTATCGAAAGACTTAAACAGAAACAGGAAAATGATTATATGGATGCATTTCGTCAAAATGAACAGAAAGAAGCCGATGAAATTGCATCCCTTAAAAAAGCAAGACAGATAAGGGAATCCGCATTATGAATAGAACATATTTCTTAAATAAAAAATTTCTGATTATTTTTGTTGTTTTTTTACTGATTCTCCTGGTTCCCATGAAGTTCTATTTCATTGATATCCATAAATCAGGCCTTTCCATTATGGATATGAATTCTGCCATTGCAAAGGATAAAAAAGACAACAGTAAATCAAAGTCAGGAAAGGATAAAAAACAGGATAAAGGGCAAAAAAATAAAGATAATAAAACAGAGAAAAAGCCCTGTCCGGAGTGCCCGAAGTGTCCTGACCCTGCAAAGGTTGTTTTTAAGGGACTTGAAAAAAGGAAAGCTGCCATCGCAAAGGCAGAAGACAGAATTAAAAAGGAAACAAAAGAGCTTAACAAGCTCAAGGATCAACTTGACGATAAAATTGACAGAATTTTAAAACTTAAAAAGCAGATTGAAACCGATCTTGCCGATTTAAACAAAAAAAAGACAGCGGCAGAACAGCAGAAACAGGCTGCATTTGAAGCAAAAATGGACAGACTTGTGAAAATGTATTCAGGGATGAAACCTAAAAATGCGGCAAAAATTGTTGATAAGCTTGATCTTGAAGTTGCCAAAAGGATATTTTCCCGTATGCGCGAAACATCAGCCGCCCAGATACTTGCCTATGTTGACAGTGAAAAAGCTGCAAAGATAAGTGAACGTATAGCATATAAAAGGAAATAAGGCTTTCCATTTATTCTCTCATCCATGATAAGGATCGAAAATTTTATAAATGGGGTAAAAATTCTGCGCTATTTCTGTTCAACTTATTTCATCTCCGATCCTAAAACAAAAAATTGATGCAGACACATGGGTTGCGGGCATCGTTTTTTTAGTGGTAATTATTTCCCCCTTTATATTTTTCATTGGGCAATAAATTCTTCATACCTTGTTTTTTTAAGTTTGTATCTTGATTTATAGATTATAACCAACTGTATTTA
>WGCX01000053.1 GCA_015493575.1 Desulfobacteraceae bacterium
CAGACAACGGAGAGATAAATAAATCCGCATCACCCCCAACCTTTAAAGATGTATGATTTTTCATGGGCTCATTCTTTTTAAGGTTGAATTCTTCCATGAATTCCTCCATGAATCTGTCATATATGTCTGTGAATTTTCTATTCATCTTTTATTTTTTTTACAAAAAGTTCCTGTTAAGTATCTTAGATTTATAAGTGTTAACTACAAAAGCCCGTTCTTGTCAGAATCTTTGATTCCTTGAGGCTGTCTGAGAGACTCAAAGATCCGCCCCATGGCGGTTATAACATATCAACAAGTCTTTCCCCGAGGGATACAACATCCCCTGCTCCAAGGGTTAAGACAAGATCCCCTTTTTGAAGAATTTTTGACACCATGGACAATGCCTTTTCAAAATCCGGGGCAAAGGAGACATTTCTGTGACCGTGCTCCTCTATGCCGGCGCAGAGTTTTTCCGAATCAACATTTTCTATTTTCTTTTCACTTGCAGCATAAATAGGCAGGACAAATAAAATATCGGTATTGTAAAAAGAACGTGTAAATTCATCAAACAGCGCCTTTGTCCTTGTGTATCGATGAGGCTGAAAAATCACGACAAGTCTTTTATCCGGCCAGCTTGACCTGACAGCATCAAGTGTGGTTTTGATCTCGGTTGGATGATGACCATAATCATCCATCACAATAATTCCTTTTTTTTCTCCCTTTACCTCAAGACGGCGTTTCACACCTTCTATCTTTTCAAGGGCTTTTTTTATTCTTTCAAAGGGAATATTAAGTTCAAGTCCTGCACTTACTGCGGCAAGGGCATTGGAAACATTGTGCCTGCCGGAAAGGTTAAGAATAATATCACCGAGGAACTCACCCCTGAAATAAACCTTGAAAAAACTCTGTGTCCCCTTAAACGAGACCTGCCTTGCCTGGAGATCTGCCTGGGCATTCTGGCCGAAAGTTGTATATCTCACCTTGACCATGGGCAGGATATCCTGGACATATTCATTGTCAAGGCAGAGAATGGCAAGCCCGTAAAAAGGAACGGAATTGATGAATTTAATAAAATTTGCCTTTATGTCTTCAATACCTGAATAAAAATCAAGGTGTTCACGGTCAATATTTGTAACAATTGCAATGGCCGGAGAATATTTCAGAAAAGACCCGTCGCTTTCATCGGCCTCTGCAACAATATAGTCCCCTTTGCCGTGGATGGCGTTAGTACCAAGGCTTTTTAACACGCCCCCTATAACAATAGTGGGTTCAAGACCTCCCCTGTTGAGAACATTTGCTATCATGGCGGTTGTTGAGGTTTTTCCGTGGGCTCCTGATACTGCAATTGCGTATTTGATACGCATCAGTTCGGCAAGCATTTCAGCCCTTGGAATAATTGGAATTTTTAATTCTTCTGCTGCTGCGACCTCTGGATTTTCCCTTGATATTGCTGTTGAAGTAACAATCACATCGGCATTTCCGATCTGCTCTTTTTTGTGTCCCCTGTATATCTGCGCCCCGAGTTTCACAAGCCTTTCAGTAATTGGTCCAAGTTTTAAATCCGAACCAGACACCCTGTATCCAAGGCTTAAAAGAAGTTCCGCAATGCCGCTCATGCCTATTCCGCCGATGCCCACAAAATGTATATGATAGTTCTTCTGATACATTTTAAATTTCCTTTGCTTTTTCTGCCAGTTGAAGACATTTAACAGCAATGTTCTTATCAGCATGGGGCATGCTTAATTTTTTCGCAGCCCGTGCCATTGATGAAAGAATCCCAGGATTATTCTCTGCAGATTCGATTTTTTCCTTAAGTAACTTTCCTGAAACTTTTCTGTCCGCAATGACCCATGCAGCGCCTTTTTCCGCCATGAATTCCGCATTGTACCATTGATGGTCATTTGCAGCATATGGATATGGAATTAAAATGGAGGCTTTACCCTTTGCGCTTATCTCGGAAAGGGTTCCTGCCCCTGCCCTGCAGATGATGAGATCAGCTTCTTCCTGCAGGACCGGCATATTATAAAAAAAGGCCTTTGCCTCTGCATTTATCCCCATGTTTTCATACTCCTTAACGATCATTTTCTCATCAAACCTGCCTGTCTGGTGGATAATCCTGTAATTTCCGGGATGATCCATTAATTTAACAGCATCGAGAAATGCACGGTTAACACTTGATGCCCCCTGGCTTCCACCGGTTACAAGAATTGTAAATTTTTTTTCTGCCTTTCCGGTGTCTGTTTTTCTGTTTTTATTTTTTGTCTCTTCCCCGCTTTTCTCAGTTTTTGTCCCTGCATCACCTGTTTCCATACAATCTTTCGATTTTATTTTCGCAGTTTTCCGAATGGGATTTCCAAAGCATATGATTTTTTTTGATTCAGGAAAACCTTTTGTATTTTCAAAAGAGGTAAATATGATATCCACAAACCTTGAAAGTATCCTGTTGGTAAGCCCCGGGATACTGTTCTGTTCATGTATTGCCGTTACAATCCTGCAAAATTTTGCACCAAGCACCACAGGGCCTGAAGAATATCCTCCCACACCAAGCACAATGTCAGGTTTAAACTTTTTTATTATTTTTATGGCCTGAAAAATGGAAAAAGGTATCTGCACGATGGAGGCAAGTTTTGTTTTAATGCTCTTTCCCTTTATGCCCGAGCAGTCTATCTTTGTATTTGCAAACCCGTATTTTTCAAGTGTTTCCGTCTCAAATTTTTCTCCTGTACCCACAAATAGAATTTCACTTGATTCATCTTCTGTTTTAACGGCCTGGGCAATCGCAATTCCGGGAAAAAGGTGTCCCCCTGTTTTCCCTCCGGCAATAATTATTCTTATGCCTTTTTTACCGGTTTGCATTTGCCTCTCCGATATTCATTAAAATTCCCATACATGCCATGTTCACAAGCAGAGAAGTTCCCCCGTAACTTAAAAACGGAAGGGTCAGCCCCTTTGTGGGCAGAACGCCAAGTGCCACACCTGCATTTATAATCACCTGAATACCAAGACATATGGTAATTCCCGCGGCAAGAAATGAACCAAAAATATTTTCCGAATCCCTGGCAATTTCTGCTCCTTTCCAGATAATAACCGCGTAAAGCAACAGGGTAAAAATGACACCGGCAAGACCAAGTTCCTCCCCTATAACGGAAAGTATAAAATCGGTATGGGGTTCTGGAAGATAGTGAAGTTTCTGAATTCCAAGACCGATACCCTTGCCGAAAAGCCCTCCTGAACCAAATGCCTTGAGTGAATGGGTTATCTGGTATCCTGTATCCATGGGATCTTTCCAGGGGTGAAGAAAGGCAAAGATCCTGTTCATCCGGTATCCCACCTTATAAACGAAAAAATATCCAAAGGGGATAAGCAGGGGAAATGGCATGAAAAGGTATCTTAGTTTTACCCCTGCAATGAACATCATTGTCCAGGTAATAATGCCAAGAATCATCACTGTACCGAAATCAGGCTGGGTCATTACAAGTATGGCAAGGATGATCAGTACAATACCATGGGGCACAAAACCCACTGAAAAATCTTTGATCATATCCTGTTTTTTGGACAAAGAATATGCAAGATAGACAACAAGGGCAAATTTCACAAATTCAGACGGCTGGAATGTAAAATTTCCCATTTTAATCCATCTGTATGCACCACCTGCCTTATGTCCAATGGATGGCACATGAACGGCACAAAGCAGAGCAACGGCAAGTACAAGTAGGAAATAAGCAAGAATTTTGAAGAATCGGTATGGAAAAATCGACATGATAAACATTGCACCAAAACCAAAAAAGAAAAACAAAAGCTGCCTCTGCATATAGAATCTTGGATTTCCAAATCTTTCAAGGGCAAGTGCTGAACTTGCACTGTAAACCATTATGATTCCCATACCGGAAAGCAGAAGAACCGGAAAGAGAATGGCTGATTCGCTGAAAAAAGGATGTAATAATTTTTCTATTTTCATAATTGTACTTTATCAAACACTATTTTGAGGTTTGTTTTCGTTTTTTTATGTTTCTGCTTTTTTAGTTGTTTTACATTGAGGATAAAATCATCCCCCCTTGCCGAATAACTCTCATACATGTCAAAACTTGCACAGGCAGGAGAAAGAAGCACTGTGTCGCCTGGTTGAGCAATTTTATAAGCAGTATCAACGGCCTGTTTCATTGTATCTGCATCCACAATAGTGCATATATCTGCAAGCGCATTGTTTATCTGTGTTTTTGATTCCCCCATTGAAATTATCTTTTTCACTCTTTTTTTTACGGCCTGTTCCAGATACGAAAAATCCGTGTTTTTTGATCTGCCTCCAAGAATAAGAATGATATTGTTCCCACAGCATTCCAATGCCTTTACAACGGCATCGGGATTGGTGGCCTTGGAATCATCAATATAATCAACTCCGTTTATTGTTCCTGCGTATTCTATTCTATGGGCAAGCCCCTTAAATGATTTAATGGTTTTTTCTATTCCCCTGATTGTTCCGCCAACTGCAAGGCAGGCAATAAAGGCTGCAGCCATATTTTCCCTGTTGTGCTCTCCTTTAAGACCTGCACCTGAAATATCGACTACAGAAATTTTATTTTCTTTCATATTGTCCATGGGAAAATTATCAATAATGATTTTATCAGGCTTTATAATAGCTGTTTTCCTTTCCGGATAAATATTTTCCCTTCCAAAAAATACAGGAATGGATTTCACTGCTTTAAGGTGCTTTTCAGCTTCTTTAATTGAATTGTTTATTATTGCAATGTCATTTTGCGACTGATTTTTAAAAATACTCCACTTTGAGTCTGAATAAGCATAAAAATCCTTATACCTGTTTATATGATCTTCTGTGATGTTTAAAAGCACTGCCACATCCGGTGAAAATTTTCCCGCTGTATCGAGTTGAAAACTGCTCACCTCGGCAACAATGATATCTGCTTTTTCATCTTTCATGAAATATTCAACAAAAGGGGTTCCGATGTTACCGCATGTAAAAACCTTTAATCCTGAATTTGTCAGCATTTCACTTATCAGGGTTGTTACCGTTGTTTTTCCGTTTGTCCCTGTGACAGCTATAACCGGAATATCAATGAATTCCGCTGCAATATCAAATTCCCCTGTAATGGGAATTCCTTTTTGTGCGGCCATTGCAAGATATTTATTGTTTAAGGGAATCCCCGGGCTTACTATAATTTTGTCCGCATTCAGAAAAGTCTCTGTTTTATGAAAACCTGTTTCGGTTTTGATTCCCTTATTTTCAAGTTCTGCTGCAGCAACAGCCATGGAAGGATCAATATCCGTTACAATGATATTTTTCCCTTTTTTCTTGAGGAATTTTGCAATGGAAACACCTGATTTCCCAAGACCTGCCACAAGTATGTATTTTTTGTCTTCCAATATCTGCTACCTTATTTTCAAAGTACTCAGAGATATTAAGGCAAGTGTGATTGCAAGAATCCAGAACCTTACAATAACCTTTGATTCAGCCCAGCCCTTAAGCTCAAAATGATGGTGAATAGGTGCCATCCTGAACACCCGTTTGCCACCGCTCATTTTAAAATACCCGACCTGAATAATAACGGACAACGCTTCAATAACAAAAATACCACCAACCACAATGAGTAAAATTTCCTGTTTTGAAATTACGGCAATAACACCAAGAACCGCTCCAAGTGGAATGGAACCTGTATCTCCCATAAATATCTGTGCAGGATGGGCATTGAACCACAGAAACCCAAGGCCTGCACCTCCGAGAATCCCGCATACAACGGCAACTTCCCCGCATGATGCAATATGTTTTACCTGAAGATATTCAGCTATTTTCACATGGCCTGCAGCATAGGCAAAAAACATATATGCAACTGAAGCTATGATTACGGGACCTATTGCAAGACCATCCAGCCCGTCGGTTAAATTTACGGCATTTGAGGTTGCCACAATTACAAAACACGAAAAACCAATATACCAGATCCCGAGATCCGGTGAAAAATTCTTAAAAAAAGGAATAGTCAGCTCTGTATTGAAATCAGGACACTTATATATAAGCCAGCTTATCCCGAGACCTGCAATGATCTGGACAGAAAACTTTGCCTTCGCACTTAATCCCATGTTCCTTTTTTTAACCTGGGTAAGATAATCATCTATAAAACCTATAAAGCCGAATATCATCATGGTAAGCAGAATTATTCCTATGTAATGATTTGTAAGCCTTGTCCAGAGCAGTGAAGAAACCCCCACTGCAAAAAGTATTAAAAGCCCACCCATGGTGGGGGTGCCTTTTTTGCCAAGATGACTTTCCGGTCCGTCGCTCTGGATAAACTGCCCTATGTGCATTTCCGTAAGTTTTCTTATTGTCCAGGGTCCAAGGAAAAAACATATGAGGAAGGCCGTAAGTCCGCCATATATGGTCCGGAAGGTTATATACCGGAAGATATTCAAGAAGGATATCTGGTTATGTAATGGATAAAGTAATTGGTACAGCATGTTCCCTTTCCTGTCCTCTTTTTCCCTTTCCTGTCTTATTTTATAACGGCCATGAGGCAGATCTAAACTGCGTTACATCACCTCAAAGAATCAAAGATTCTGACAAACCATGGGCCAGGGGCGCGGCCAGAACCGTCATGATATACGGAAATTTTCATATTAAACCTAAAACAACATCCTCCATTTTCATTCCCCTTGAGCCCTTTACAAGTATCCATGCAGGTTGATCTCTTCTTCCAAGGATACTATCCACAATTTCTTTTTTCCCACCTTTCATTATCCTGTTGGCTTCAAGCCCTGCTTCAACAGCTCCCGATGCAATATGTTCAGCCATATCACCATATACGTAAAGGCGTGACACACCTGAAAGAGCTGCTTGTCTTCCTGTTTTAAAATGAAGTTCAGCTGACTTTTCACCAAGTTCAAGCATGTCCCCGAGAACAACAAAACTTATTTGTTCTCTGGAAAGTTCCGCAAGGGTTTCAAGGGCTCCTTTAACTGAATCCGGATTTGCATTATAAGTATCATCTATAATAAAAAAACCCTTTGAGGATTCCTTTATGGTCATTCTTCCTGATACCGGCGTAAAAGATTCCAGCCCCTTTTTAATTTCATTTCCGGACAAACCCGCAGTGAATGCTGCGGCTGCAGCGGCAATGGCGTTTGTCACCATATAGACTGCAGGGGTGTTCATACAGATATTAACCTTTGAATAAGGGTTATCCGCTGCAAGTGTAAAACAGGTTTTCTGTGATATATGTTTTATTGATTCCGCCCTTATTACAGAATTTTCAGATGTTCCTGTTAAAATTATTTTTTCTATGCCGGAATTTTTTTTCGCTTTTTCTTCAATGATCTTCCAGCGTTTATCATCATGGTTGATAATTGCTGTTCCCCCTTTTGCGACAAAATCAAAGATTTCAGCCTTTGCTGTGGCAACTTCCAAAACAGTTCCAAGCCCTTCAAGATGGGCTTTTGCCGTATTTGTAACAACAGCAATATCAGGTGTGGCCATTTCTGAAAGCCATGAAAGTTCCCCTTTGTGGTTCATGCCCATTTCAACAATTGCCCATTGATGTTCATAAGAGAGTTTTAAAAGGGTAAGGGGCACTCCTATTTCATTATTAAAATTTCCCGTGGTTGTCAGTGTATTAAACCGCGTCTTAAAAATTTCCGATGTCATCTGTCTTGTGGATGTTTTTCCATTGGAGCCTGTTATGGCAACAAGTTTAACTTTTGACCTTATCCTCTGAAATTTTGCAAGCATGCCAAGGGCTTTAAGTGTATCATCCACCTTAAACAGGGTTATTCCTTCTTTAAAAACACTTTTTTTATTTTGCTTTTCATCATGATTTTTACAGGATCTGTCATCCTTATTTTTTCCTGCTGATCTGTTTTCTTCTGCAGACCTCTTCTTTTCTGCTAATCTGTTATTTTCAATGAATTCTACAAAATTATCAAAAAATTCCGCCTGGGCAATAAAGCCTTTAATACCCCGATCCGCAAGTTTTTCAATGAAATCATGACCGTCAAAATTTTCCCCTTTTACAGCAAGGAAAAGCTCATCATCTTTAATGGATCTTGAGTCTGTTGAGACTCCTGAAAATACGGGCCTGCAGTTTTCTCCTGTTTTTACCCCGGGATATACATCCAATTCTTCTCTTAAATTCAGGGCATTGATAATATCGGAAAAAGTCCACGGTATGGGATTAAATTTTTTCATTTTTTTCTCCCATAAAATCAATCAATGCATTTTTAAGTACTTCTTTATCATCAAAATCGATGGTGCCGGTTTTTAAAACCTGATACGTTTCATGGCCCTTGCCTGCCACAACGACAATGTCATTTTCCCGGGAAACGGCAAGGGCTGTTTCAATGGCTGTTTTCCTGTCAGGATTTACAAAAAAGCCTTTTTCCTTAAACCCGTTTTTTATATCTGCAGATCTGTATTCAACAATATTACTATCTTTAATACCCTTTAAAATATCCTCTATAATGGACATGGGCTCTTCGCTTCTTGGATTATCCGAGGTAACAATGGCAAAATCGCTGTATTTTACAGCAATTTTTCCCATTAAAGGCCTTTTTTTTCTGTCCCTGTCCCCGCCGCATCCAAAAACAGATATAAGCCTTGCAGGAGCCCTTTCCTTTAATGTCTCAAGTATATTTTCCAGGGCATCCGGGGTGTGTGCATAATCAACAAAGACAGATCTCTTAACAGAATTTTCCACTCTTTCAAGCCTTCCGGGAACAGAGGAACATTTTCCAATTCCCTGGATGATAATCTCCGGGGCAATGCCAAGGCCATGTGCAACTCCTGCTGCAGAGAGTATATTTTCCAGATTAAAATGACCGGTCAGGCCGGATTTAAAAGGAAAATTCTTTTCCGCCATCCTGATTACACCCTGCATACCGTTGATATCTTCTTTGATATCATAGCTTTTAATGTCAGATTCTGTTTTTCTTTCCGTGCCTGTAGTTATCAGCTTTACCTTGACACTTTCGGCAATTTTTCTTCCATATTCAGAGTCAATATTTATCACGGATAAAGCATTGGATGCCTTTGGTCCCTTTGACAGAATTTTTGTGAAAAACCTTTTCTTACATGCAAAATACTTTGCCATGGTTTTATGATAGTCAAGATGGTCCTGGGTTAAATTTGTAAAAACGCCGATATCAAAGCTGCACCCTGCAATGCGGTTAAGGTCAATACCATGGGATGACACCTCCATTACAACATGGGTTACCCCGGCATTTTTCATCTTGAAAAGCATTTTCTGCAGGTCAATGGATTCAGGAGTGGTAACGGAAGCATCAAATGTATTATTGCCATACCTCATATTTACAGTTCCAATGACCCCGGAACAAATTCCTGCCGAATTAAAAATACTCTCCAGAATCCAGGCCGTTGTTGTTTTTCCATTGGTTCCTGTAACACCTGTCAGGCATATATCTTCCGAAGGATTACCATAAAATCTTGCAGCAACGGCAGCCATTGCTTTTCTGCTGTCCTTAACCTCTATCACCTTTGGATTGCCCTGTATCCTTTTCTCGGAAATTACTGCAACAGCTCCTTTTTCAAAGGCATCATCAATATAATCATGTCCGTCGGTTTTAAACCCTTTTACGGCAATAAAAAGGCCTCCGGGCTTTACATAACGTGAGTTACAATGTATGGAGCTTATCTCGGGATCACATCGTGCATCGGTATCCATGGAAAGCATCCTTTCCCACAGGGGCACAGATCCTTTAATCAGGTAAGACAGTTTCAAGGGGTTGCTCCATTTAAATTTTCCGCCACAAGCTTCCCGGAATTCAGGTCAGGCGGAATATGAAAATAATTTAAGGCTTCGCTCATAATCTTTTTAAATGCAGGCGCTGCCACAACTCCTCCGTAATGGCTTTTTTTCGGTTCATCTATAACAACAAGGACTGCAAGCTGCGGATGTTCTTCAGGTGCAAATCCCGCAAACACCGCAGTATATTTTTTTTTTGCGTAGCCGTTGCCGTTCTTTGCAGCCTTTTGGGCAGTACCTGTTTTACCGCATACGGAATATCCGTCAATGGCAGCCCTGGTTCCGGTGCCGTTTTCCTCAACAACCGAGCGCATCATATGTCTTACATAAGTTGCAGTCCCCGTTGAAATCACCCTTGCCACAGGCTTTGGCATATATTTTTTCTTTATTGTTCCATCATTTGCAATGATTTCTCTGACAATAAGAGGTTTCATTAACACTCCATTGTCTGCAATTGCCGATATTCCGGTTATAAGCTGAATGGCTGATACCGATATTCCCTGGCCAAATGCAATGGCTCCTTCATCAATATCAGACCATCTGCCATAGGGAATCAAAAGACCCGGAGTTTCACCGGGGCAATCCACAGATGTTTTTCTGCCGAAACCGAACATTAAAAGAGAATCATACAGGGTTTTTCTTCCTATTGTTTCAGATACTTTTGCAGCACCAATATTACTTGAGTATTTCACTATCTGGCTTAAAGTCAGCCAGCCGTGGGAATGGGTATCATGGATGACAAAATTCCCCAGTCTGTAAGCCCCGTTTTCACAGAAAAAAATAGATTTTGGAGTACAGAAACCCTTGTCCATTGCAACGGATGCCACAAACACTTTCATCACCGAACCCGGTTCAAATGGATCAGTAACCGTCCGGTTCCGCCATGTTCCACGCTTAAAACCTGAAAAAGAATTGGGATTAAATTCAGGGTACATGGCCATGGCAAGGATCTCTCCCGTTGAAGGCCGCATGACAATTGCCATACCGGATTTTGCTTCATTATCCACAACGGCTTTTTTCAGGGCTGTTTCACATATATACTGAATTGTACCGTCAATTGTAAGGACAAGGGAATCGCCCCTGAACCGCTGTTCAAGGATCTTGTCGTTACCGAGGAGCTGACCTTTTCCATCCCTTGTTATGCTGATTTTTATTTTACGCCCCTTAAGAACGGAATCAAAACGATATTCCAGCCCTTCAAGACCGGAATTATCATTTCCTGTAAATCCTATCACCTGGGCTGCGAGGTTTCTGTTGGGGTAAAACCGTACCACATCATTTCTGTAAAACAGGCCTTTTATACCAAGATCATCGATCTTTGTTTTCAGTTCAGGAGAAATATTTTTTTTTAACAAAAGGAAATGTTTCTTTGTTTTAAATTCCTTGTCAAATCTGTGACTGTTAATTCCGAGAATCGGGGCAAGTTTTTCTGAATCCATTACGGCATTTTTCATTTTTACGGGGTTGCAGGCAAGGGAAAGTGCATCAATGGTTGTGGCAAGTTTATTCATGTTCCTGTCAAGGATATCCCCCCTTTTCCCCTTGATCACGTCGTACCCTGTATATTCATGCTCAGCTTTGCCGGTAAGATCATTTTTTTCAAGCACCTGAATCTTAAAGGCTGTTCCACCGAGAAGCCCGATAAGTAAAAGCAGACCCACTTCAATTACAACAATTCTGATCTGAATTTTTTTATCGGTTTTTTTTGACATGATTTCCTGATTCTTTACTTATTATTTGCCGTTTATGTAAACAATACAGTCATGTGACGGCATCACAAGTCCAAACCTTTTTCCGGCTATTTTAATTATTCTGACCGGAGACGAGAGTCTGGCTTTTTCCAGCATAAGCTCGGCACGGTAGGCTTTTAATTTTTTCTGAATTTTCTTGGCCTCTGTTATTCTATATTCAGCACCCGTGCATGCCACCCTTGCTCCCGTGTAAAAAAACAGTTCAAATAAAAAAACAAAAAGGATGATCAACCATTTCAGAAATTTTTTCTCCCCGGTTTTTTTATCCTTATTTTCTGCAGATTTATTCTTTTTTATTCGATTTTCAACGACCATGTAATTACAGCCTTTCTGCAACCCGAAGTACTGCACTTCTTGCCATGGGATTGGACATGATTTCCTTATCTGTCGGTCTGATGGGTTTTTTTGATATGGATTTTAAACTTTGCTTAAACCCGCATATGCATTCAGGAAAATCCCTTGGGCAGGTACATCCGTTTTCAAAAGACCTTATTTTCTGTTTTACAATTCTGTCTTCAAGGGAATGAAATGAGATCACGCATAGTCTTCCGTGCCGGTTAAGGATATCAGGTACAGTATCCATAAAAGTTTCAAGCTTTTCCAATTCTCTGTTCACGGCAATTCTCAAAGCCTGAAAAACCCGTGTTGCAGGGTGAATTTTCATGGCATGGGCTATTTTTGCGGGAACAGCTTTTTTAACAATACATGCAAGTTCTTTACTGGTTTTCAAGGGTTTTATCTGCCTTGCCGTGACAATCTGCCTTGCGATCCGCCTTGACATGCGCTCCTCCCCATATCTGAAAAAAATATCTGCCAGCTCCCTTTCAGAAAATGAATTAACAATATCAGCGGCAGTTCTGCCACTCCTTGTGTCCATTCTCATATCAAGGGGTTCATCCCTTTGAAAACTGAAACCCCTTTTACCGTTTCTAAGCTGATGAAGGGAAAGTCCGAGATCAAGAAGGATTCCATCCACTCCCTTAATATTTAACGATTCGAGTATAGATGGGAGAGCAGAAAAATTATCATGGAACAAAACAAAATTCCCGGTAAAGGGCTTTAAAACTTTTTCTGCATTTTTAATGGCATCAATATCCTGATCAATACCAATCAATGTTCCGCCTCGCTGTATAGCTTTGATGATCTGCAGAGCATGTCCTGAACCGCCAAGGGTGCAGTCAGCAACAATTTTACCCGGGGAAAGGTTCAGATTCCCATACACTTCATCAGGCATCACCGATGTATGCTCAAAAATCATCTGCTATAATCCAAGTGAAGCTATTTCTTCTCTTACTTCATCATTATCAAGACTTTCTTCTATTTTCCTGTTTTCTTTCTGCCACCTTTCCTTTGCCCATATTTCAAAATGGTCCAGCACTCCCACAATAACAATTTCTTTTGTAATATCAGCATACTCTCTCAAAGTCTGCGGAATCAGTATTCTGTCCTGTTTATCACAGATGCATTCACAGGCATTGCCAAGAAAAAATCTTTTAAACTGGCGCATGTGCCTGCTCTTAGCCGAAAGGATCTTTTTTTCGATACGCATCCATTCATTAAATGTGTATGCGTACAGGCTGCCATCCATGTTCGAGACCATCACGCCTTTTTTACCGCCCGCCGCTATAACAGCCCTGAACCTTGCAGGAATTATTATGCGGCCCTTTGGGTCTATGGTATGAAAAGAACTTGATCTGAACATCTCTATTATGCCCCTGAAATATATTTTCTTCCTTACTCTACTTTACTCCACTTTGAAACACATCTATTACGAATATTAAAAACTAAGTCAAGATAAATTTTATTTTTTTAATAAAAAACAATTATATCCGGATCAGAATAATCGGGGAGTTTTGTGGATGCTATTTTAATTTTTTTTCGTGTGGCGGCCAATTCCTGGGGCGTAGTGCCTATTACTCGATTATCAAGTTTTTTAAATGAAATTTTTCCAAAAAGGGGGTCAGGCTTTTCTTATTCGTTGTTATCAAACTATAAATATATGTTAACCTCAAAAGTTGAGATAATGACAATAAGGAAAGCCTGAC